>JAGTUZ010000315.1 GCA_018224415.1 Bacteroidota bacterium
TATGTGGACCGCCGGCACGCCGTCGCACACAACGTGTATCTGCATATCGCCGATGTGCGCGAGGCGGAAGACATCCAGCGCCTGCGCTACGAAACGGGAGAGTACTACTACAAAAGCGAGAAGGAAACGCTCGCGCTGTTCAAGGACTACCCGCAGGCCATCGAGTCCACCGTCGAGGTGATGGAGAAAATCGACTTCATGCTGGAAACCGGCGTCAACCATATGCCGGATTTCCCCATCCCCGAGGACAGCGGCGCCTCGTCGCTCGATGACTACATGCGCCGCCTCGCCTACGAGGGTGCGGAGCGAAGATACAAGAGTCTTACGTCCGGAATGCGGGACCGTCTCGACTTCGAGATCGGCGTCATCACGAAGATGGGCTACTCGGGGTACTTCCTCATTACCCAGGACTTCATCAACGCCGCCAAGAACCAGGGCATCCGCGTCGGACCCGGCCGCGGCTCGGCCGCCGGTTCGCTGGTCGCCTATGCGCTCGGCATCACCAATGTCGATCCGCTGCGCTACGACCTGCTTTTCGAACGCTTCCTGAATCCCGAGCGCATCTCGATGCCGGACATCGACGTGGATTTCCAGGATGACCGTCGCGAGGAGGTCATCAAGTACACGCGCGACAAATACGGAATCGACTCCGTCGCGCAGATCATCACCTTTGGCCGCCTCAGTGCCCGCGCCGTGATCAAGGACGTCGGCCGCGTGCTGGGTCTGCCGCTCAATCTGGTCGAGTCCATCACCAAGCACATCCCCGTCAAGATGGGCAAGGTGCAGCCGCTGCGCTACGCCTTCGGTCTCGAAGACGATCCATCCAGGAAGTGGTCACCGATCAAGGAACTCGATTGGGTCCGCCAGAGCGACGATCCCAAGATCCGCCAGCTGGTCGAATACTCGATCATCCTCGAAGGACTCAACCGCAACGTCGGCATGCACGCCGCGGGCGTGGTCATCGCTCCGAGCGACACCAGCGACTACGTGCCGCTGTACAAGTCGCCCAACACCGAGCTGATGACCATGTACAACATGGGAGACCTCGAGGAAGCCGGTCTGTTGAAAATGGACTTCCTGGGGCTGATCACGCTCAGCGTCATCGACCGCGCGCTCAGCCACGTGCGGAAGACGCGGGGCGAGGACATCGACATCGAAGGCATCCCGCTCGACGACGAAAAAACCTTCGACATGATCGGTGAAGGCCACACGGTGGGCGTGTTCCAGTTCGAATCCTCCGGAATGCGCGACTGGCTCACCAAGCTCAAGCCGCGTTCCATCGACGATTTGGCGGCGATGAACGCGCTGTACCGTCCGGGTCCGATGGAATTCATCGAAGACTTCATCGACCGCAAATTCGGTCGCAAGCCCATCGAATACCTGCATCCGTCGATGGAGCCCATCCTGAATTCTACCTACGGCATCATCGTCTTCCAGGAGCAGGTGATGCAGCTCGCATCGAGCGTCGCCGGTTTCACCCTCGCGCAGTCCGACCTCATGCGTCGCGCCATGGGCAAGAAGAAAGCCGATGTCATGGCCCAGCAGCGCGTGGCCTTCGTCGCGGGCGCGGAGAAGCTGGGCATCACGCGCAAGGTGGCGTCCGAGATCTTCGCCATGATCGACAAGTTCGCCAACTACGGCTTCAACAAGTCGCATTCGGTCGCCTATTCCATTCTCGCCTACCAGACCGCATGGCTCAAGGCCAACTACACCCCGGAATTCATGGCCGCGCTGATGACCGCGGAAATGGCGAAAACCGAAAAAGTCGTTTTGCTCATCGACGAATGCCGCAAGCTCGGCATCGATGTGCTCCCGCCCGACGTCAACGAGAGCGGCGTGGATTTCTCCGTCAGCGGCAACGAAATCCGCTTCGGCCTTGCGGCCATCAAGAACGTGGGTGTGGGCGCCGTCGAAAGTATCGTGGAAGCGAGGGAAGGCAACGGCCGTTTCAAAACAATGTTCGATTTCACCGAGCGCGTCAACAACAAGGCCGTCAACAAGAAAACGATGGAAAGCCTTGTACTGGCCGGTGCGATGGACAGTCTCGACGGAGGACGTGCCGAGCAGTTCTCAGCCATCGAGAGCGCCATCTCCTACGGCGTGCAGCGGCAGCAGGAACTGGAAATAGGGCAGTCGAGTCTTTTCGACGACCTGACCGATGCCCGCAACGCCGCCGCCACCCAACCGACGCTGCCCCGGCAGGACGACTGGACCGAGGCCGAAAAGCTGGCCCATGAAAAAAGTGTGCTTGGATTTTATGTCACGGGACACCCGCTTGAGCCCTGGCGTCTCGAGGCCGAGGCCATCGCCGATGTGTTTCTTGGGTCGTTCGATCCCGACGTCGACGGGAAAGGCGTGCGCGCCTGCGGCATCGTTGCCGCGCTGCGCATGAAAATCGACAAGCGCGGACGCACCATGGCGTTCATGACACTGGAAGATTTCACCGGCAAGGCCGAATGTCTGGTGTTTGCCGACGCGTACGAGCGTTCGGCAGCACACATCGTACCCGACCGTCCGGTGCTGCTGATCGGCAAGGCCGAAGTCAGCGGCGACACCCTGCGCATCGTCGCCGATGAAGTGACCGGCATGGGCATCGCCCTGCAATCCCTCCCCCTGTCGCTGATTATCTCCCTCTCGACTGTCTCCGCCACGAAAAAACAGATCCAGGACGGGGTGGACATTCTCGAGCGCCGCCGCGGCTCGGGAAATTCTTCCTGCTTTTTTTATGTTACCGATGGAAACGGGCAGGCCTGGAACCTCATGAGCCGGGACCTCCTCCTGCAGATCACCCGCGAACTGCTGCTTGAACTCCGAAGCATCTTTGGTGCATCTAACGTTCGGGTCTCGCACGAGAAAAGCGAACCAGTCCAATTACGACGCAAATTCACCAGAACACGAGAGGAACATCCATGAAACCGCTGGAAATCACCGACGCCAACTTCGCACAGGAAGTAGAACAGTCCGACCTCCCCGTGCTGATCGATTTCTGGGCCGTGTGGTGCGGTCCCTGCCGCATTATCGCCCCCGTCGTCGAGGAACTCGCCGGTGAGTACGAAGGGAAGCTCAAGGTCGGCAAGCTTGACGTCGACAACAACCCCAATACCGCCATGAAATTCGGCATCCGAAGTATCCCGACGCTGCTCGTGCTGAAGGGCGGCGAGGTGGTCGACCGCATCGTCGGCGCCATGCCCAAAAGCGCCCTCGTGGAGAAGATCAAACCCCACCTCTGATCGACACGTACGATATTCGTTCTTTAACCGATGCCCCGCTCCTGGCGGGGCATCGTCGTTTCGTACGATAATCGTACGGATTACACGTAAAATTCTTTTCCTGCCGGGGTCATGAAAAAGTTGTTTTTATGTTGAGGTGCTGATACATTAAGGAATGGAGGACTATGAACTCGTCCTCCAAGAGTCAGGCTGACGACATTGTACCGTCGCAGCACCCGCGTTTTCAATTCATGGACGCCACTGACCTGTTGAGCCGTCACTGATTTTTCGTTCCTCCCGACCGCCGAGAGAATCTTAAAGATATCTCGCCGTGGCCAGATATGTTTCAGGTTTCCTGAGCGGTGGTTGAACGACGTGCGACGCACAGGCGTACCGTCCCGATTTCCCAACCGCACAAAGGAAGAATTTGTGAAACTGACACCACTACGCTTCCGTCTGTTCGCACTGCTTCCGCTCCTGCTCCTGATATTGCAGGGTTGCGCATCTCTCGAACCCCTCCCCCGTTTCCGCACCTCCAGCACCTCCTTCGCTCCCGATCAGCTTCCACTTGCCGAACGCAACTGCAAGGATCTCATCGATCCCGCCGCCGTCGCGTCGTATTCCAGCATCAAGGAAGACGCAGAGCGTCAGGACCTGGATGTACCGCAGGAAGAAGTGCAGCGTTTGATCGTCAACCAGAGCGCCGTCACTCTGACCATGCATGTCGACAAACTCGGGCTCGACGTGGAGGAGATCGAGGATGAGCTGGCCGAGGGTGACAACATGCAGGAAGAAGACGAAACCATCAGCGTCGTCGCGCTGGAGAAGGTCATCCAGCAGACGACCGTTGTGAATGCCGAGGAATCACCCGAGCTCAATCCCGCAGTGAATCGCCCCGAACTCATGCGGGAGATCGTCAACCTGCTGGGACTGCGTTACCACTACGGCGGTACAAACGCAACCTCCGGGCTCGATTGCTCCGCGTTCACCGGCACGATTTACAGCCGCGCCCTCGGACAGCGCCTGCCGCGCAGTTCCAACCAGCAGTTCCGCGTTGGCGACACCATCAAGCGCGAAGACCTGCGCATCGGCGACCTGGTGTTCTTCAAGACCCGCCGCCGCAGCGCACCCGTCTCCCATGTCGGCATCTACATCGGTGAGCATCTCTTCGCCCATGCGAGCACCAAGTACGGCGTGATCATCTCCAGCCTCGAGCACCCGTATTACAACCGCACCTTCGTCGGTGCCCGTCGGCTGCTCAACGAAGACCTCGCTACCACCCAGGCCTCGCGCTGACCTTCAGATAATTTTCCTCAGATACGGAAAATCCCGTCAGCCAGACGCTGACGGGATTTTTTTATCTCTTCCCCTTCTTCCTCCCCTCTCCTTCCAGGAGAGGTCACTGTGACTTGTATTCCTTGTCGATGATGTCGATCGCGCCCGGGTAGGTGATATCCCCGAACTGCGTCTTGAGTCGCGGGGTGGCCCGCAGCGTGATGCGCGAGGGAGAACCGTTGGCGCCGCCCATGGCAAGGGCAAGGTTCACCACAGCATCGTACCCGCGATCCTTGAAAAACCGCGCCAGGTCCAGATTTATCTGCAAGGGAATGATGGCCTTCTGTCCCGTGCCCGGAATGGTGATCTGTTCGGTGATGTCGCCGTTGATCGTGAGTGTGTTGTCGATGATCAACGTCCAGGCAAAACTCGTGAGCGTGGCCGAGGTCTGCGGCGTTCCTCCCGTGCCGTCGTTGGGATTGATGGCCGCGACGTTGAGTGTGAACGAGGCGGGGAATTCATTTCGCGCGAACGAGGACACAAGCCTCGCACCGTCGGTGAGCGAGAAATCCGACACCGCCTTCTTGTCGGAAAGACTGATGCCCGACAGGGCGAAACGGTCGACCGATTCGAGCTTGAATGAACAGCGCGACAGGTTGGTCATCGCCTTCTGGATGTCCTGCAGCGCCGCACAGGAAGTGAAAACAAAGACGGCGACGAGAACAAGCGGGAGATGGGAAAAACGTTTCATATTGCGGATCCGGAAGTTGTTGCTTGAATGACGGAATATATCCGCTCTACGGCTGCGGGACAACAGCCCATTCCTTTCCATTTTGATTTTTCTCCTCTCGGCAACAGATTGGAGCTTTCCAACACCCTCCGGAGATCCGTGCCACACACCGCTTCCGAGAGTTTCTCTTCCCGCTGGGGCATGATGCTTGCCATGATCAGCCTCGCTGTCGGAACGGGCAATGTCTGGCGTTTCCCGCGCATTGCCGCGACCAACGACGGCGGCACCTTTCTCGTGCCATGGCTGATCTTCCTCTTTGCCTGGTCCATTCCCCTGCTCATGATCGAATTCACCATGGGCAAGGCCATGCGCGCCGGACCGGTGGACGCATTCGGAAAGCTGATCGGAAGCCGCTTCAGGTGGATGGGACTGTGGGTGGCCTTCACCGCCACGGCAATCATGTTCTATTACTCGGTGGTGACTGGGTGGACCCTTCGCTTTTTCATCGCTGTTCTGACCGGCGAGATTCCGGATGCCGTGCCCGGCAGCTTCTGGCAAGGCTTCGAAGGGAGCGGGCAGGCCGTGCTCACCCATGCCGTCATGATGTCGGCCGGCGTCGCCCTGGTCTATCACGGCGTGCGCGGCATCGAACGGATCGCTCGTCTGCTGCTTCCGACCCTTCTGTTGCTGATCATCGCGCTGATGGTGCGCGCGCTTTCGCTTCCCAACGCACATATCGGTCTTGATTTCCTCTTTACCGTGCACTGGGAACAGCTCGCCAATGCGGAACTCTGGATGCAGGCGCTGACGCAGAATGCGTGGGACACCGGAGCAGGGTGGGGACTCATTCTCACCTACGCCATTTATGCGCGCAGCCGGGAAGACACCACACTCAACGCCGCGCTCATTGGCTTCGGCAACAACAGCATCTCGCTTATGGCCGGTATTCTCGTGCTCTGTACGATTTTTTCCGTCCGGCCCGACGCCGCCACGGAAATCGTCGGTGCAGGAAACAACGGCCTGACCTTCATCTGGGTGCCGCAGCTGTTCGCCGGTATGCCGGGTGGCCGGCTGTTCATGGCGCTGTTCTTTCTCGCCCTGCTTTTCGCTGCCTTTACCTCCCTCGTCTCCATGATCGAACTCGCCACGCGCGTGCTCGTCGACCGCAGGGTCAACCGCCGCCGGGCGGTGCTGTTCGTGGGACTGGCCGGACTGCTGTTCGGACTGCCGTCCGCCTTGAGTCCGTCGTTCTTCAACAATCAGGACGCCGTCTGGGGCATCGGTCTGATGGTCTCGGGACTGCTGTTCACCGTGGCCGTGCTCCGCTACGGCGCGCGTCGCTTTCGTCTGATCTTCATGAATACCTCGGAAAGCGACTTCACGGTCGGCGGATGGTGGCGAACGATGGTGGTCTTCCTCCTGCTCGAAGCGGTGGTGCTGCTCGCCTGGTGGCTGAGCCAGACGATCTCCGCCGAGGGACTCGCCGCTTCGCTCAACCCCTTCGCGGAATGGAGCCTCGGCACGGTTCTTCTGCAATGGGGAACGGTGCTCACGCTGTTCATCCTCTGGAACCGCCGTGCGGAACGCGGGAAACTCGTCCCCATCGGAAATCGCCGGAAGACCCGCGATGCAGAGGAGGACCCGCGATGAATGACCAGGCCTTTGTCACCATGATTGTAGTGCTCGGTCTGGTATGGGGCGGCTTCGCAGCGCTTCTCACCTACGCCTTCCTGCGCGA
>JAGTUZ010000316.1 GCA_018224415.1 Bacteroidota bacterium
AGATCGAACTCGAGGTCACCGACCTCCCACCCGACGGCATGACGCCCGACGAAGTGCTGCAGGCGGTGCGTTCCGAGGTGTGCCTCATGAACAAGGCGATGGCGGATTGTTTCCAGCAGGACATCCTTCCCGGCCTCGAGCGCGAGGGGGTGCATTTGCATCGATACGAGGACCTCGACGAGGAATCCCAGCGCTGGTGCGAAGTGTATTTCATCGATCATGTGTTCCCCGTGCTCTCGCCCCTGGCCATCGATCCAGGCCATCCCTTCCCGCATCTGCTCAACCGGTCGCTCAACCTTGTGATCGCCGTCGTGGATTCAATCACCGAGGACGAACGCATCGCCGTTGTGCAGGTGCCTCCCGTCGTGCCGCGTCTCGTGCACATTCCGGTGAAGAAGGGCGGTTACCACTACGTGCTGCTCGGCGAGGTCATCGCGGCCAACGCCAATGCGCTGTTCCCGGGACTGCAGGTGAAGGAGTCCTTCCGCTTCCGCGTCACACGCAACGCCGACCTCGATATCGCCGACGACGAGGCCTCGGATCTGCTCAAGACCATCGAGGAACAGATCCGCCGCCGCCGCTGGGGTGCCGTCGTGCGTGCGGAAGTGGATCATGACATGCCACGGTATGTGCTCCGCCTGCTGCAGAACGCCATGCATCTCGACGACCGGGACGTGTATCCCGTCGAGGGTCCGCTCAACCTTGCGGACTTCATGGACTTCGTCAAACTGCCGATCAAGCATCTGAAGGATCCTCCCTTCACACCGCGCATCATCGAGGAACTCCGCGGTGACCACAACATCTTCGACCGCGTGCGCGAGCGCGACCTGTTTTTCCACCACCCGTACGATTCCTTCAGTTCGGTGGTGGAACTGATCGAGGTCGCGGCCGAGGATCCGAACGTGCTTGCCATCAAACAGACCCTGTACCGCACCAGCGGCGATTCAAGCATCGTCAAGGCGCTGGCCCGTGCGGCGCTCAACGGCAAGCAGGTCACCGCGTTCGTCGAACTCAAGGCACGCTTCGACGAGGCGAACAACATCATCTGGGCGCGACAGCTCGAACAGGCCGGCGTGCATGTCGTGTACGGCATTATCGGGCTCAAGACACATTGCAAGCTCGCTCTCGTCGTTCGCCGCGAAAAGGGAGGCCTGCGCACGTATGCGCATCTGAGCACCGGGAACTACAACGAGATCACCTCGCGCCTGTATACGGATTTCGGTATCATGACCAGCCGCGAGGAGATGGCCTTCGAAGCGACGGGCCTGTTCAACTATCTCACCGGGTATTCCCATCAGACGAACTGGAACAGGATCATCATCGCCCCGATCTCCCTGCGGCAGAAAGTGCTGGCCCTGATCCAACGCGAGATGGAAAACAAGAAAGCGGGGAAAAACGCCGGTATTGTCGTGAAACTGAACGCCCTCGTCGACGCACAGGTGATCCGCGCGCTGTACCGCGCCTCGCAGGCCGGTGTGCGCATCGACCTCGTGGTACGCGGCATCTGCTGCTTGCGTCCGGGCGTGCCCGGCCTGAGTGAAAACATCCGTGTCACCAGCATCGTGGGCCGCTTTCTCGAGCACACGCGCGTGTTCGTCTTCGACAACGACGGCGACCCGGAAATTTATTTCAGCAGCGCCGACTGGATGCCCCGCAATCTCAACCGCCGGGTCGAGGCCATGTTCATCGTGGAGGAACCGGTGACCAAGGACCGCATCCTCAACCATGTGCTCCCCACCATTCTCGAAGACACGGCGAAATCCTATGTGCTGCAGTCCGACGGCACGTACGTCCGCCCGGAAGTGCCGCCCGGCGCGGTGCGCCTCAACAGCCAGGATATGTTTATCCGATATGCGGAAATCGCCTATCGCGAACGCGACCAGGACGAAGACGAGGAGTAACGCGGAACGTGCCTGGGGGCGGCGCGCTCCAGCGCGCCGTAGCCGGGTCCCGAGGTGTTAATGGGGCAGGCAGAAGGCAGAAGGGGTGTGCCTACAACATCAGCGAGGCGGCGCCGAGCATACCGGCATCGTTGCCGAGTTCGGCAGGGAGGAGGGCAAGGGATTCACGATGGACTTTCAGGACACGATGCCGGGCGCTTTCCGCGATGCCGTCGAACAGCGGTGCGCCGGCTCCGGCGATGCCGCCGCCGATGATGAAGATCTCGATGTCGAGAAGGTTCGCGGCGGAGGCGATCGCCACGCCTAAACGTTCGCCCGTGCGCCGCAGGATCGCAATGCAGGTTGCGTCACCCTTTGCAGCGGCTTCGGCGATGTCTTTCGGATCGAGTGCCTCCGCGTCGTTCAGGGCGCGGGTATGGAGAAGGGAGTCAGGGTCGTTGCGCAGGTCGGGGAGCGCCTCACGCATCAGGTAATGGATACCCACGTAGGCTTCGATGCATCCGTGACTGCCGCAGTTGCACGCGGGACCATCCGCGTCAATGCTGATATGTCCGAATTCTCCGGCGAAGCCTCGCGCGCCGCGGAAAATGCGGCCACCGGTGATGATCCCGCCGCCGACACCCGTTCCGAGCGTGAGCGCGATGAAATGTTCGTGCGAGCGTCCCGCGCCGTAATGGCGTTCTCCGAGCGCGGCGCAGTTGGCGTCGTTTTCCAGCAGCACAGGGACGCCCCAGCGGTCGGACAGCAGTGCAGCCAGTGGGACTTCCTTCCAGGACGGCAGGTTTGGCGGGTACAGCACTATTCCGCGATCGTGGTCGATGGCTCCCGGGACGCCGACGCCGATGCCCGCGATATCGGCCGGGGCGGCGTCGTGCGCGGCGATCAATTCCTCGATGCATGCGTGCAGCTGGCCGACAGTGTCATCGACGCCTCCCTCGGCGAGGGTAGGACGCTGGGTGCGGGCCAGGATACTCGTGCCGGTCTCCGTCAGCGCCGCCTTGATGCTGCTGCCGCCGATGTCGATGCCGATGGTGATCATTTTCTTTTTTTCTTCCGGTCTTCGGAAGGAAGGATGCGGTAGACGATCTCGCCTGGTTTGATCATGCCATGTGTTTCCCTCGCAACATGCTCGACGGCCTTGTTGTCGAGTTTCAACCGGTCACGCTCCCGTGACAGATTCTGCATGTCCCTCTGCAGCGCGATCACGCGCTCCTGCTTCTCCTGCACGTCGCCGCTGATACGCAGGCGACTGACAAAGCCCTTGGTGCTGAACAGGAAGTATCCGCTGATTAAAATGGCGGATACAAGCAGGATCGTGTAGGTCCTGTTCTGAAGGACGCGCACGACCTTGTGTTGTTTCCGCTGTTTGGGATACCCGTATGGTGGCATGATGCAAACATAGTGAAAAACAAGGGGATTGTAAAGTATCCCTGAAGTGAAATGTGAGGGATTTCACCGGAGGCGGACGCCACCGAGCACCTCGAAGACGGTCTCGATGCGACCGAAGGGCGCGGAGATCTGCACGCCGGCGATGTGTTCCTTCATCTGCTCGAGCGTCTCATGTGCGATGGCGACTCCCTCGGCACGTCCCGCTTCCTTCGAATCGGCGTGGCGCCGGAGGCGTTCGATGAGATGCTCGGGGACGCTGCAGCCCGGGACTTCGTTGTTCATGAACTCGGCGTTGCGCAGCGATGCGAGCGGCCAGAGCCCGGCGATCACCGGCAGATGCAGATGCTCGATGCGGTGCATGAACGAATGGAAGACATCGAGGTCGAAGACGGGCTGGGTGACGATGAATTCGGCGCCGGCTTCCGCCTTCCAATCGAGGCGG
This sequence comes from Bacteroidota bacterium, assembly GCA_018224415.1. Taxonomy (GTDB): domain Bacteria; phylum Bacteroidota; class Ignavibacteria; order SZUA-365; family SZUA-365; genus SZUA-365. The sequence continues at coordinate 3,733 of JAGTUZ010000316.1, forward strand.
CGCAGTTCCTGTTCCATGTTGGGTGCGCCGGGATTCGCGGCCACGCCGATATGCAGCGCCGCGGGGGCGCCGATGGGATTGCCGGCGATGTCGAGGCCGTGGTTGAGTCGGTTGATGATGTTGACAAGGCCGATTGCGTCGACGTCGAACACGGCCGTGGCGTCGGGATAGTTGCCGAGCTTGGGCGGGTCGCCCGTCACGGCGAGGATGTTGCGGAGGCCGAGCGCCCAGGCGCCGAGCAGGTCCGACTGGATGCCGATCACATTGCGGTCGCGACAGGCGTAATGCAGCAGGGTTTCGATCCCCACCTCCCGCTGCAGCGTCGCGGCCAGCGCCATGGCCGACATGCGCGCGCTCGCGCGCGGACCGTCGGGAATGTTGATGACATCGATGCCGTAATAAAAGAGCTTCCGCGCTTTTTCCACTTCCGACGCGGCGGAGACACCCCGCGGTGCCACGAGTTCGACCATGGTGACGAAGTGTCCGTCGGCCAGTCTTCGTGCGAGACGGGATTTCTCCTCACGTGGAAGCACGGTGACGTCGGAAGGGATGTCGAAGTCGCGGGCAGACACGACGGGCTCCTGTGCCTTGGACCCGTAGGCGCTGATCGCGTTGCGCATGTGCCTGATATGCTCGGGTCCCGTACCGCAGCAGCCGCCGATGACGTTGGCGCCCGCCTGGATGTATCGCTTTGCGTACGTGCCGAGATACTCGGGAGAGGTCAGATAGATGTTGCGGCCGTCGACGCTCTTGGGCTTCCCCGCGTTCGGCATCACCGCGATGGGCAGCGCGGTCAGGCCGCGCACCTGTTCGAGCCAGTTGAGCATGACGCTCGGTCCAACGGTGCAATTGACACCGAGTACGTCGGGACCCATCGCCGCCATTTCCTGTACGAGCACTTCGGGACTTGCACCGGTGAGCGAACTCGTATCATCGTTGATAGTGATCTGCGCGATCACGGGTTTGTCACAGCACTCGCGCACGGCGAGAATGGCCTGCTCGAGTTCTTCCGGATAGATGAAGGTTTCCAGGACAAAGAGGTCGACGCCGCCCGCACAGAGCGCGCGGATCTGACGCGCGAACAATTCACGCACCTCCTCGCGGGCCAGTGGCCCGAGCGGTTCCATCTGCACGCCGAGCGGACCGATCGAACCCGCCACATACACGTCATCGCCGGCAGCGAGCCGGGCGATTTCGGCGCCGCGGCGGTTGATGTCCTCGAGGCTGTCGAGCAGTCCGTGCGCCGAGAGCTTCGAGGGATTCGCGCCGAACGTGTTGGTCTCGATCACGTCCACACCGGCCTTCACATAATCGCGGTGCACCTGCTCGACCAGCGTGGGATTGCTGAGGTTCAGCTCGTCGTAACATTTGTTGATGAACACGCCACGGCGGTAGAACTCCGTTCCGATCCCGCCGTCGAACAGCACCACCCCCCTCGTCAATCGTTCAAGAAACCCGTCGCGCATGCAATATCCTTTCCGAATCAGCCATCAGTAATGAGCAATCTGTCATTTGTCATCTGTCATTTGTCATTTGTCATTTGTCATTTGTCATCTGTCATCTGTCATCTGTCATTTGTCATCTGTCATTTGTCATTTGTCATCTGTCATCTGTCATCTGTCATCGCCCGTCAATGCAATCCCAACTGCACGAGATCGTGCATATGAACGATCCCCAAGGGAAGGCGCGACGATTCGGTGACAACGAGCTGCGTGATCTTGTGCCGCTCCATGAGTTCGAGAGCCACGGCGGCGAGCGTGCCGGAATGGATGGTTTTTGGATGCGCGTTCATGACATCAACGGCAAGCAGGTTGGTCATGTCGGTGTCGCGCTCGAGCATGCGGCGAAGATCGCCGTCGGTGATCATGCCGACGAGACGGCCATCATCGTCGACCACACAGGTGGCACCGAGGCGCTTCGAGGTGATTTCGAGAATGGCGTCCTTGAGCGAAACCGTCTGATGCACTACCGGGATGCGGTCGCCGGTGGTCATCAGTTCGTCGATGCGCAGCAGGAGCCTTTTGCCGAGGCTTCCTCCCGGGTGGAACAGGGCGAAATCTTCCGGTGTGAAATCGCGCTTCTTGAGCAGTGCCACCGCGATGGCGTCGCCGATGGCGAGCGCCGCGGTGGTCGACGCCGTGGGAGCGAGGTTGTGCGGACAGGCCTCCTCCCGCACGCTGGCGTCGAGCACGATGTCTGACACCTCGGCCAGCGTGGAGGGTCCGGTGTTGCCGAGAATGGAAATGATTTTCACGCCGATGCGCGAAAAGATGGGGAGGATGAGCTTGAGTTCGTCCGTGACGCCGCTTTTCGAAATGAGCAGCACGACATCCTCGCCGCGCACCATGCCGAGGTCGCCGTGGACGGCGTCGGACGGATGCAGATAGATCGCGGGCGTGCCCGTGCTGTTCATCGTGGCGACGACCTTTCGTGCGATCAGGCCGCTCTTGCCGATGCCGGCAACGATCACGCGTCCGCGGCAGTGAAAGATCAGGTCCACGGCCTCGGCGAAGGTCGTGCCGATGCGCTCGACCAGAGACGTCAGTGCCTCGGCCTCGATGCGCAGCACTTCGCGTCCGTGTTCCACAGTGCGTAGGTCTGGGGACTGGGATTCGGTCATGGGGTGGTCATTCTCCGGCAAACGGGTTATTCTCCGACGAACTGGACAACCAGATCGCGCACACGAGGACGGTTGTCGTAATCGACCAGCACGATCTGCTGCCAGGTGCCGAGCAGCAGCTTGCCGGCGCCGAAGGGCACGGTGAGGCTTGGTCCGAGCAGGGACGCACGCACATGCGCATGGCCGTTACCGTCGTTCCAGGTCTCTTCGTGGAAATAGCGCGCATTGCGCGGGATCAGCCGTTCCATCAGGAGCGTGAAGTCCTTTTTCAGGCCGGGCTCGTATTCGATGGTCGTAATGCCCGCCGTGGAACCGGGCACGAACACGAGCATGTGTCCGTGTTTCAGCTTGTGTTTTTGCAGCAGCAACGCGAGGCGGTCGGTCAGGTCGATCATGTCGTTGTCGCCGCGGGTGTCGATGCCGAGGGAATCGTTGATGATGGTCATGCCGTCACTCCGGAGAGGTCATGGGCGGTGAGGAAGCGGTAGTTCTTGACATAATACAGGAGATGGTCCTTGACGAAAAAAGAGTCCACGCCCGGAGCCTGCGCGTTGTCGACGATGGTGTCGCGGTACAGCGGTGTGCCGCTGGCGGTGTCGATGACACTGAAACGCTGGTGGACCCTTCCGCGGGCGGCGGGCAGGGCTTCATGCCAGGCCATCGCGAGCACGCCGTTTTCCTGCCAGACGTCGAGTGTGCCCGTGACCTGATCGGGAGGCGCCTCGGCGTGGACGCGATCACGCAGCGTTTCGAATTCCGGATGGCGTTCGTCGAAGGGTTCGGGATAGCGATAGCCGGCGAACGCGCGTTCGTTGAGCATCGCGCGCATCGCGGTGACCTGTTCGTTTTGCTGGCCGAGTTCCTCGACCACGCTGCCGTCCTCATTCGAAAGCCGGAGCACAAACATGCCGTTGAAGCGTTCCTGCGCGGCGTAGACGCTGCCGTCGAACGCGAAGAGAAAGGACAGTTCCTCGTTGCGCCAGAGTTCCTTTCCGCTGTCCAGGTCGTGGGCGAAGATGCCGAGATGCTGTGGCATGTCGGGTTTCCGGAAGCCGTGCAGGTAGAAACGTCCGTCGGCCACGTCCTCGATACCGATCCACCACGGATCGCCCGGACGCAGGTCGTTCCAGAGCACCGCGCCATCTTCCTCGCGCGCGCAGAAAAACCAGGACTGCTTTTCCTCGAGGTTTCGCGCCTCGCCGAGAATGCGTCCGTCCCCGGAAAACAGCACGCGCCAGAGCGTGGCACCGGCGTCGAGCTGCCAGACGGGCGGCCAGGGAAAGGATGTGGAACGGCGGAAGAGCTTCATGGGGTCACCGGGTCTTTCGGTCGGCAAAGGACGAGCATGGGAACGGGAAAAGCCGTAATTTACATATTATTCGCCCAAGAAGCACTTCCCTGGAGATCCCGTGTCCGTCCCGGCCGAACGCAGATATCGCAACACCGTCGGCAGCATTGTCAGCTGGGCGCTTTTCCGTCTGGCCATTGTCATCGGCGTGTCGCTGGTCGTGGTCGAGTACGTCGGCTGGATCGACTATTCGACCTGGGCCATCATCACGCTGATCATGATCTACGCCGGCGTCATCCATCCCATGCAGGTGCAGTACCGCATCTACAACGAGGAAACGCGCACGGTCATGGAGGGCACGCTGTGTTCCACCTGTAAGTATTTCGAACCGACGGGCGTGCTCTGCTCCCGCCTCGACGAGCATGTCAGCGAGGATACCATCCCCTGCGAGGGGGAACTCTGGGAACCCAAGTAGCGCCGCTCGCTTCGCTCGCGGCGCGCGGTACGCGGTACGCAATACGCGGTACGCAATACGGGTTGATGGCAAAATGAAAGTGCACAACTCTACAGCTCGAATTTCTTCCCGTTGATCGGGAAAGTTTGTTGGTGGATGGCAGTGAGTTGTTGCTCGTTTTCGAAGTGGACGGTCAGTCGTTGTGTCTCCAGATCCCACTCTGCCAGCACAAAATACTTCACGTAGGCGAGTGGCAGATGGATGAGTTCATGTTGGACATCAATCATTCCGAACCCCGGCTTTTCCGGAGATTCATGCACCTGTCGCAGAAAATAGATTCGAGGGGTAAAGTGTCCGGGACGGCTGCGTGTGCGCGGTTCGTAGCCGTGATAGCGGATCAGCGCTGCATTGAACCAGCCGAGCTGGGTATCGATATCCTCGAGACTGCTGAATCGCCGCGCGTTCCAGAACTTGCGAGCGAACACCGAGTTGCTGCCCTCCACCGACGCTTGCGAGAACGGTTTCCGTGGGACCGAATAGATCGGGACGATACCGCGGGCCAGAAAAAACCGTGCGACCTGCGAGATGGTCCGTTTGCCCGAGGTGCTCCCGATCAGGGGGGCGGCATTATCGAACTTGATGAAATCCGGTTCCTCGTACTCGCTGAAGAACCACGAACTCCATTCGATCATTGCTTGCCCCGTTTCGGCCTCAACACGCTTGTATGCCCGGATTTTCGGGTTCATCTTCGCCGAGAAGCTCACAAAGCACAATGGAGCACTCCGTCCTGTCAGGAACTTGCGGCCGATATAATCCGCCTCGATCACTCGCCCACCCATCCCGTGATACAACGTATGCTCGGGATAGTGAAGGTAGGCTGCGGCGCCTTTGCCTCGACCTTTCTTTCTGCTCGTGCTCAAGTGCAACTCCTTGAGCATGATCCCGATGGTACGGACCGGTGGCGGGGGATCGGTGAAGCGAACAGACCATTCACGCGCGATCGCGCTCGCACCGGTGAAGAAGTCCTTCGGGTTCGAGCTCAACTCGTGGTGGATCAGACTGATCCGTTCCAGGGTTTCGCTGCTGTGCGACCGCATCACGCCTTTACGCCAGCCACGTCCATCCGCCGAACAGTCTTGATCGGCAGCCTGGGTCCAACGCAAGACCGTATGACTACTGACACCGAAGTATTCCCGGATCTGCGAACGTGTCCAGTGCTTGCCGAAGAAGGCGTCATTGATTCGTTGACGAAGCTGTTGATGTTTTTTTTCGTAGCCATGGGCTTCTCTCGCATTGCTCGATGGCGGCAGTTTCTCTCTTTTTTGCATGAAAGACAACCCGCTGTAGGTTGTGCACTTTCATTTTGCCAATAACC
>JAGTUZ010000317.1 GCA_018224415.1 Bacteroidota bacterium
CGATACGGTTGAGGGCGGCGAGCATTTTCTGTATGCGCCGGTCGTGCACGCCTGGCCCGAAGCCCGTTTCCGCCTGCTGCAGTCTCCACCGGGCGCGACCATCGACTCGGTGCTCGGTGTCGTGCGCTGGGTAGCCTCCGGCGCCTCCGGTCTGTTCGAAATCGAAGCCTGGAACGAGGCGGGACGCACAACGCATTTTTTCACCGTTGTTGTGCGAAGCATCGCGAACGCGGAATGGGAGATCGTGCAGCCCCGACCGTTCGACACCCCGGTCAACGCGGCGGCCTGCGCCGCGCCACAGGCGCTGTGGCTCGCGAGAGACAGCGCGATCGTGTCGCGCTCCACCGACGGTGGCGTGATCTGGACGCATCACACGCTGCCCGGCACGAACGCGCAGGTTCTTGACGTGTCTGCCTTCGACGCCGAACGCGCCGTCGTCGGCACACGCAGCGGCCATGTGATGAAAACGACGGATGGTGGTGTGACCTGGACGGTGTTGCTGTCCTTGGTCAACGAGCGATTCGGGAATGTCCATTTCCACGACCTGAATCACGGCGTGGCGATCACACCGGATCCCGACAAGGAGAGTCGCGCCGATATCTATCTGACGTCGGACGGTGGAATGACATGGAACCGCGTCGAAACCGTGGTGCCAGCGAAATTCCCCATCGACAACACGCTGACCTTCAGCGACGCGAAAAACGGCTGGTTCGCTTCGTCGAACACCGCAGGGTCGGATCCCTCCGACGCGACCATTCTGCGCACGACCGATGGCGGACGCAACTGGAGTGAACACGCCATCACCGCGCAGCATGTGTCCGCGATTTCCTTTTCCACCAACGGGCGCGGCTTCGCGGTGGACGATGTCAGCGGCATGGTGCGTCGCTCGGTCAACGGCGGTGAGAGCTGGCGGGCAGCGTTCTACCCGATGAACGGCCGCCGCAACGCCGATGTGCAGGCGTTCCCTGGCTCCGATGTCGTCTGGGTGTTCAACGACGAGGATGCGTGGATCAGCGGAGATCTGGGCGGCAGCTGGAAGCGCACCGCGCTCGCGCCGGCAGGCGCCCTGAAGGATGCCGTGTTCCTCGACAGCCTCACCGGCTGGGCGGTTTCCGCCTCCGGTATCGTGCAGCGCCTGCGGAGCAATCCGCTGCTCGCGGCATTATCTCCTGCCGCCGCCCTGCCGGCAGACGCGGTGCTGGATGAGGCCTGGCCGAATCCCGTCCGCGGCGGCCTGGTGATGCTGCCGTTCACATTGCCGGGTGAAACCAATGCGACACTGCGCGTCAGCAACAGCGCCGGTGTGGAAATCGCCGTGCCATACCGCGCACGTGCCTCGGCCGGCACGCAGTCTGTTCCGTTCGATGTCTCCACGCTTCCGGCGGGAGTCTATTTCTTTTCTCTTGAAACCGAAACAAGCACGCAGATAAAGCGTTTCATTCTGCTGCGCTGACAAGGCACCGCGCCGAGATCCGGCCGGGTGACCGCCTGATATCGATCAATCATCCCTAGAGGAGGCATACATGTTCCGATTCCGCTTCTTGTTTCTGATCCTTCCCCTTGTCCTGCTCATCGCCTGCGACGATGACGACAACGGTGTCACGCCACCAGCGGGGGACACCGAGAAACCCTCGGTTTCGTTTGTGAAACCCGTCAACGACCAGCAGCTCACTGGGACGACGCTCGATGTGGAACTGACCGCCACGGACAATGTGAAGGTCACGAAGATCGAGCTTACGCTCAACATGGATCTCTCCCCGGCGAAGACGCTGACCGTCGAGCCGTGGACGACAACCATCGACATCTCCGCGCTGCCATCCGGCATCAATTCGATCACCGCGAAGGCCTATGACGAGGCGGGCAATGCAAGCAATCGCGTCACGGTGAGTTTCGAACGCAAGATTCCCGGCACCTTCCGCTTCCAGTTTGTCAACGGTGCGGAATTCACCTCGGACCGCTGGGATCTCTCCGACGGAAACGTGAAAGACGAGAGCACACGCCGCAGCTATGTCTCGATTTATGAAAAGGGCAGCGGTGACATGGGCGGGCAGACGGAATGGTACCGGATGATCTCCACCGATGCGCTCAACGGACGCATCGACACCATGATCGCGCGGCAGGACGCGCACTACAACGTCCAGGTTTACGGTCTGGCCAACGAGTTGGTCCGTCGCTTCACGCGTCCTCTCATCGAGCAGGGCTTCATGACCGAGGAGCCGGCCTATCCCACGCCGTTGTGGACCTACCTGATCAAGGTCAACGACGCGACCGGCGACCCCCTCCAGCCGGGTGGCGAGTGGGAAATCACCCCGCCGGGCGGCATCACCCTTCCGCTCGGACTCATCAGCGCGACGGTGACCATGAAAGGCAAGTACGTGACCAAGGGCGAGATCATCACCGTGAACGGGAAGGATGTCTATACCTGGGAAATGCTCATCGTCGTCACTATCGACATCCTGGGTAATCAGAGCGAAATCCCCGTGCATCTCTGGTTCTCCGACGATCCGTCGGGACAGATCAAGCTGCAGCAGGAAGCGGTGACGGTGACGGTTCCCATCATCGGCGGCGTTCCCGTGCCCGGCGACCAGGTGGAACTCGTGTCCTGGAAATGATGCGACCCCGCGCTGCCACAGAGCAGTGACATATCGCGCATCATCCGCAGACTTCATGCGTAGCGCTTTGTGCGCAATCGAAGAACCCCGGCGCCATGCCGGGGTTTTTCGTATATTCCCCGTGACGGCCCCTCTTTCCTATTGCGGCGGTGTATCGCCTGCCGCATCCCGCCAGATGTATTCGGAGATGACATGCGCACACACCTGACTGTATTCAGCACCATCCTGCTATTATCAACCGTGATATCCGATGCCTTCGCCGACGGTCCCGGACGTTCCGCTCCGGCGGCGTCCCTGGCCGCTTCCGCTGCGGGAGGCAGTCTGCTCGACCAGCTGCCCCCGGACGCCGAATTCGTACCTGGCACGGTCATCGTCAAGTTTGTGCGCGAACGCACGCAGCAGCTCAGCAAGCATCAGGCAGACATTGCGTCTGTGCAGCCGCTGCTGGCGCGTTTCGGCGTGCGTCGGACGACGCAACTGTACCCCGACCACCGTTCGCGATTTCGTGCGGACGGTTCGGAGATCGCCCTGCAGCGGATGTACAGGGTGGAATTCGACGCCGCGGTGAGTCCGCTCGAGGTCGCCAGGGCGTTCGCCGCGCTCCCCGATGTCGAGTATGCCGAGCCGGAAATCGTGCAGCGTCTGTTCTACACGCCCGACGACCCTCGTTTCGCGGAGCAGTACCAGCATCTGAACGTCCAGGCGAAACAGGCATGGGACATCAGTACCGGTGACAGCACGGTGGTGATCGCCATCGTCGACAGCGGCGTGCTGTGGAATCACGAGGATCTGTACGAGAATATGTGGGTGAATCCGGCCGAGGACATCGACGGCGACGGCCGTTACACCGCGGCGGATATCGACAGCATCGACAACGACGGAAACGGCTATGTCGATGACGTCGTGGGGGTGGATTTCGTAGGGAAAAGCGCCATGAGCGGAGGCACGTACCATGACGGCGATCCATCACCGACGACGCGCGGCCACCCGCATGGGACGCATGTGGCCGGGATCGCCGCTGCCCGCGGAAACAACGGCAAAGGAATCGCCGGCCTGGCGATGTTCTGTCGCATCATGGCCATCAAATGCGCGCCGGACACGTATTCCCCATCGATCGTCCGCGGGTACGACGGGATTGTCTATGCCGCCGACAACGGCGCCGATGTTATCAACTGCAGTTGGGGCGGTCCCGGGTATCTCGAAAGCCAGAAGGAAAGGATCGACTACGCCATCGCGAAAGGAGCCATCGTCGTGGCCGCCGCGGGGAATTCGGGCAACGAGCGCGTCCATACGCCCGGAGCGTATCCGAACGTTCTCTGCGTGGCGAACACCAATGCTGCGGACAAGGTGAATCCGAGTTCGACCTATGGGCCATGGGTCGACGTTTCCGCTCCGGGGACCGATATTCTCAGCAGTGTCATCAGCACGCCATCGACCTATCAGAAATTCACCGGCACGTCCATGTCCTCCCCGCTCGTGGCGGGACTCGCCGGACTGGTGCGCAGCGTCTTCCCGCAGTACTCCTCCGAGCAGGTGTTCGAACAGATCCGCGTCACCTCGGATCCGATCGACGATCTGCAGTACTCCCGCCTGCAAGGGAAAATCGGACGCGGACGCATCAATGCGTTTCGTGCGCTGACCGAAAAGTCGCCTGCCGTCCGGCTGATCGACTGGTCCTGGTCCGACCTCGAATACGGAAACGGCGACGGCATGGCGGACCAGGGGGAAAAGATCACGGTGCGCATGCGCTGGAAGAACATGCTCGAGCCCACGGCGAATGCGACGATCACCCTCGGGGTGGAGAACGGCGATCACTCCGTCGAGCAGGGTACGTTCGTTGCCGGCGTCATCCCGACGATGGGCGAGGTGGGCAACGAGACGGCACCGTTCGTCGTGCAGCTGGCCGACACCTACACGCCGAACGAACAGGTCGATCTTCTCTATACCTTGACCGACGGCGAGTATACCGACCAGGGCGGGGTGTTTTTCATCGCGCAGCCCAGCTACCGGGATCATGACATCAACGACATCCGCATGACGCTGACCAATGACGGAAACCTGGGATTCGACGACATGGATGGCGTGCTCGGTTCCGGATTCCGCTACAAGGAGAGCGAGAGTGTGCTGTTCGAGGGTGCCTTCATGCTCGGAGCGGTGGTCAATCAGCTGCCGTTCGTTGTCGACGTCGCACGCTCCTCCGCCACCGAACAGATCGGTGATTTCGATGGCGAGCAGCTCTATCGGATTGTCACGCCCGGACCCATCGCCCCGCAGCAGGGATACGGGCATTTCGAGGACAGCAACGCCCCGCTGTCCTATCGTGTGCAAACCGACGTCACGCAGCGGAGTTACGCATTCACCGACGAGGAGACACGCAACGTCGTGTTCCTGCGTTACGACATCGCCAACGTGTCGACGAACCTGCAGGAACGTCTCCACGCCGGACTGTTTTTCGACTGGGACATCAGCATGAATTCACAGTCCGACATGGCGCTCTTCAACGATTCGCTGAAGATGGCGATCTGTCTGGACACGACCGGGGCGCCCCGCATTCCGGTCGTGGTCGGCGTCCTTCCCCTGAGTACGGAGGCCGGCGTCACGTACTGGGGCATCAACAACCGGGACATCGACGATACCCTGCGCATCGGCATTTACAACGGGTTTTCGAAAGCAGAGAAATGGAAGGCACTGTCGCAGGGCGTGATCCTTCCCCGTTCCGACGTCACCGATGTGTCGCAGGTGATTGCCAGCGGGCCGGTCGATCTTCCGGCGGGAGATACCCTGGTTCTTGGCTTCGCCCTGATCGCAGGGGAGACGATCCGGCAGGTCACCGACGCGGTGCCGCATGCGCGTGACGTCTGGACGCGTGTTCTTCGTCCCATCGACATCACTTCCGTCCAGTCGCCGCCATCCGCGTCGACCCCGGCTCTCCTTTCTGTCTCGCCGCAGCCCTTGGGTGTCGGACAGTTGTTGCGGGTCGACATCGAGCATCCCCAGGCGGGCGGGATGACGCTTGACCTCCATGATATCTCCGGTCGCTTCCTCTATCGTGTTTCCGAAGCCGACCACGGCGGCGGGAAGCGCACCGTGTATTTGAGTCTTCCACGTGTGTCCGCAGGTACCTATATACTACGGGCAAAGAGTCCCGACGGCGTCACAGGTACCGCTCAGATCAAGATCGTGCGGTAAAAATCACGACATATTGGCATGAGTGCATGTCAAAACGATGCAGGCGCTGGCAGCACGCGGCTCGCAAGCGCTTCCAAATGCAATGTTGTCAAGCACTTGAACCGCTTCCATTCCGAATCGCAGCAGAAAATGGAAGGGGTTCCAGGACGATCGAATATATGCTGGATCCTTCCTGTTTCGAGTTTGGGAAAAGCGGGGATTGTCGGTGAGGCTGCGAGAGGGAATCACGTATGCCGTTGTCATCAAATGGATTACAGGGATTCGTGAAAAACAATATAAAAATCGTGAAATAATTACCGATTATCCTTGCGCCGCGTTCGCTTTCGATCATATATTTGTATTCAGTAGATCGAGAATTTATTCTCGATACGTGACAGATACCAAACGAGAGCAACATGCAGATTCAGGACAACACGCAGCACATCTACGGGAAGTATCCGCTTGGCGACGCTTCCTGTCTGATCGACATGCTGCAGGACGTTCAAGAACATTTTGGCTATCTCCCGGATGCCGAGATGCAGCGCGTCGCACGGCACGTGGACATTCCGGTCTCGCGTGTATTTGGCGTCGCGACCTTTTACAATCAATTCCGGTTCCAGCCGTTGGGCAAGTACGTGGTCAAGGTCTGCCGTGGGACGGCGTGTCATGTCAAGGGGTCGCTCGACATCCTGACGACGCTGGAAAACGAACTGGGGATCAAGGCCGGGCAGACCACCCGTGATCTCATGTTCACGATCGAAACCGTGGCCTGTATCGGTGCCTGCAGTATCGCGCCGGTGATTGCGGTAAACGAGACCTTCCACGGCGGACTCACCACGAAATCCCTTCAGAAAGTACTGAAATCGTATCAGCGGCAGGTCAAGACGAGTGAGGTGGCAGATGAACACGTTTAGCCAGACCTGTTTCGACAATTGCTGGCACAGTGCGGAGAAGCCTTGTCCGCGATTCATCGACTGTGTGCAGCGTGGACAGCAATGCTGTGATTGCGGCGACGAAAGCGCCCAGCGGCTCGAGCGTTACAAGCGTGGCCTGCTGCTGATCGAGCATGACCTTCCGGTTGTTCTTGTCGGCATGGGCACCTGCGGCCTGGCCAACGGCGCGCAGCAGATCCATGACGCCCTCGTCGCTGAATGCGAGACGCGCGGGATCCAGGCCAGCGTCATTCCCGTCGGCTGCGTCGGATACTGCGCCCGCGAAGTCATCGTCGATGTGAAGCTGCCGGGGCGTCCGCGTCTGAGCTACTGCGAGGTCACAGCGGCCGATGTCCCTCGTATCGTCGAGGAAACCATCCTCGGCGGACGTGTGATTGAGGACAAGCTGCTCGGCATTCATTCCCGCGAGCAGGCGGGGGATTGGGACGGGCTGCCGCTTATAGCGGATGTGGCATTCTTCCGCAAGCAGATGAAGCTGAACCTCGAAAACTGTGGCGTCATCGATCCGGAGAGCATCGACCAGTATCTCGCGCGAGGCGGGTACGCAGGTCTCTCAGCCGCAATGCAGAAGGGCTCGTCGCAGGGCGTTATCGACGATGTGCTTGCGGCGGGACTGCGCGGCCGAGGCGGCGGTGGATTTCCCACAGGGAAGAAATGGCAGTTCGCCCGCGACCAGCAGGCAGACAAGAAATATCTGATCTGCAATGCAGATGAAGGAGATCCCGGGGCGTTCATGGATCGCGCCCTGCTCGAGGGAGATCCGCATCGTGTGGTTGAAGGCATGATCATCGCAGCCTACGCGATTGGCGCCAGTTATGGTTACATCTACTGCCGGGCCGAATATCCGCTGGCCATCCGGCGACTCGAGAAGACCCTGCAGGCTGCCCGCGAATACGGTCTGCTCGGAGAGAACATCCTCGGAAGCGGATTCTCATTCGACATGCGCATCAAGAAAGGGGCGGGTGCCTTCGTGTGCGGCGAGGAAACCGCGCTTATCCATTCCATTGAGGGACGCCGTGGCATGCCGCGTCCGCGTCCGCCCTTTCCGGCCGTGTCAGGTCTGTTCGGCAAGCCGACCGTGATCAACAACGTCGAAACGTTCGCCAATGTCTCAACCATGTTCCGCAAGGGTCCGGAATGGTACGCCTCCATTGGTACTCCAACCTCGAAGGGCACAAAGATATTCGCGCTTTCCGGTAACGTGAAAAACGTCGGTCTCGTCGAAGTGCCCATGGGTGTGACGCTTCGCGAAGTCGTGTTCGACATCGGGGGTGGGATTCCCGACGGCAAGAAGTTCAAGGCCGTGCAGATCGGCGGTCCCTCCGGCGGTGCCTTGCCCGAATCGGTAATCGACACGCCGATCGACTACGAAAGCCTGAAAGGGGTCGGTGCCATGATGGGTTCGGGCGGACTGGTAGTGATGGACGAAAGCACCTGCATGGTTGATCTGGCCAAATACTTCATGACCTTCATCCAGACGGAATCCTGCGGAAAGTGCATCCCCTGTCGCGAAGGGACGCTTCGTCTGCTGGAAATCCTCGAGCGCCTCACGCGCAGTTACCGTGACGAGCGGAGTCAGGAAGACGCCATGCTGCGTTTCCAGGGTATGGTCTACCTCGAACGTCTCGCCTCGGTGATTCAGGATACCTCACTGTGCGGACTGGGACAGACCGCCGCGAATCCCGTGCTCAGTACGCTGCATTACTTCCGCGACGAGTACGAGGCGCATCTCTACGAGCGTCATTGTCCGGCGGGCGCCTGCCGGCAGCTGCTGACCTTCAGTATCGACACCGATCGCTGCAACGGCTGCGGCCTGTGCGCGCGGAAATGTCCCGAACAGGCCATCGTCGGCGAGAAGAAAAAGGCGCATTACATTATAGAAGACAAGTGCATCCGCTGTGACCAGTGTCGGGTGAACTGCAACTTCGACGCGATCAACGTGAATTAGAGACCGAGGAAGATCATGAATATCACACTTAACGGACAGACGTGCTGGGCAAAACCGGGAGAGACCGTTCTCGACGTTGCGCGTCGCGAGGGAATGAATATCCCGACGCTCTGCCATCTCAGCGCATTCTCCCCCACGGGCTCCTGCCGCATCTGCACCGTCGAGGTTGAACATTGCGGTACGCTGGTACCTGCCTGCGCATACCCGATTTCGGAAGGAATGGTTGTGCGCACCAACTCGCCGCGGGTTCGCCGCGCGCGCAAGACCATCATCGAACTGCTCGTCGCCAACCATCCGCCCGACTGTCTGTTCTGCGTCCGCTCGGGGAGCTGCGAGTTACAGAAACTCACGCAGGAATACGGCGTGCGCACGCATCGCTACCAGGGCGAGCGCCGGCGCGCGCGCATCGACATCGCCAGTCCCGCCATCGAGCGTGATCCTGAGAAATGCATTCTCTGCGGACGTTGCGTGCGCATCTGTCACGAGACGCAGCATGTGGGCGCGATTGATTTCGTCCATCGCGGTTTCCGCAGCGCCGTGGCCCCGGCACTCGAACGCAGCCTCAACACCGTGCCCTGCGTGGACTGCGGGCAGTGCGTTGTGAACTGTCCGGTCGGCGCCCTGACCGAGAAGAGCAGCCAGAAGCCGGTGTGGGAAGCGATCAACAACCCCGACCTCGTTGTTGTCGCCCAGGTCGCGCCTGCCGTGCGCGTCGCACTGGCCGAGGAATTCGGCGCGGAAGCCGGAACGGTTGCCACCGGGCGGACCGTCGCCGCACTGCGTCGCATCGGCTTCGCGCGCGTGTTCGACACGAATTTTGGCGCCGACCTCACGATCATCGAGGAGGCGACCGAACTCCTCCATCGTCTCACGCACGGTGGGTCGATACCGATGCTCACGTCCTGCAGTCCGGGATGGGTGAAGTTCATCGAACACTTGTATCCCGATCTGCTGGGAAACCTCTCCTCGTGCAAATCCCCGCACGAGATGGAAGGTGCCTTGTTGAAGACGTACTATGCGAACAAAATCGGAGTCGACCCGTCGCGCATGTTCGTGGTGTCGGTCATGCCTTGCACGGCCAAGAAATACGAGGCGCAGCGGCCAGAGCTGGGTGGGGACTATCCGGATGTGGATGCAGTGATCACCACCCGCGAACTCGCGCGCATGATCCGCGTCGCCGGTATCGATTTCCACAAACTGCCGAATGAGGGATTCGACGATCCCATGGGTGAGTCCACCGGCGCTGGCGCCATTTTCGGAGCCTCGGGCGGTGTGATGGAAGCCGCGCTGCGCACCGCGCATTTCTATCTTACCGGTAATGACATGCCGTCACCGAGTTATGCTCCCATCCGCGGACTCGAAGGCGTCAAGCAGGCCGAAGTGCGCATTGGCGACACGACCCTTCGCGTCGCGGCGGTGAGCGGATTGAAAAACATCAAACCCATGCTCGACGCCATCCGCGACGGGAATTCCCCGTTCCATTTCATCGAGGTGATGGCCTGCCCGGGCGGTTGCGTCAACGGCGGCGGCCAGCCCCTGCCGGCCACGCCAGAGAAGCTGATCAAGCGTACCGAAAGCATCTACCAGATCGACCGTGAGTCACCGCGGCGCAACAGCCATCGCAATGAATCGGTGCAGAAACTCTATGCCGAATTCCTCGGCGAGCCCGGAGGCCACCTGTCCCATGAGCTGTTGCACACGCATTTCGTCGAGCGTGACGACTTCTGATCACTCCGACGGTGCAACGGCAGACGGTGCAACGGCAGACGGTGCAACGGCAGACGGTGGATGGCAGGAGGGGTAACCGAACGAACTTTCATGGATGACAGGAAGGCAGATATCATGCAGAAG
>JAGTUZ010000318.1 GCA_018224415.1 Bacteroidota bacterium
GAGCCGAACTTGATCATGCCAAAGCGCTCGCCGACCACCGCACTGTCGCCGATTTCCACCGGCGCGACGATGCGCCTCGCCACGAAGCCGGCGATCTGCTTGAACAGCACTTTCCATTCTCCGGTGTTCACGCCGATGAGCGTGCGTTCGTTGAGTTCACTGGCCTTGTCTTCGAAGGCAGCAATGAATTGTCCCTCGACATGGCGGAAATACTCCACCCGGCCGCTCACGGGCCAACGATTGACATGCACGTTGAGTGGCGACATGAACACGCATACCTGTTTCGCGCGTCCACCGATATAGTCGGGTTCGTCAACCTCGCTGATGTCGACGATTTTTCCGTCCGCCGGCGAGATCACGCCACTCTCGACCACCGGAGTCACGCGGTCCGGGTCGCGGAAAAAGTTGAGTGTGAAAAGGAACACCGCCGTTCCCAAGACGATCAGTACGACGCGCACCGGCAGGTTGGAGGTAAATACCCCTATCAGCACCACCGCGGCGGCAACGATCAGGAGGGGGATGGCAACGTCAAGTCCGTATTTCGTAAGCATGGCTGGTACGATTCTTTCAGGTCGGCACCGTGCCGTCCGTATCGTGAGAAGATACCGATTTCGGAGGTCGAATCATAGCAGATTGGCGGCGCTCCTGTCAGGTTCAGGTTGTTTTTCCGACTTTCTAGAGGTATTTTTGTTGTTTGCAAGAAAAACAGACATGCCTCGTGACCCTGAGCCAATTCCTTTTCCGCAACCGAAGTTACACGCCGTTACCCTTTCTGGCCGTCATGCTGGTGTTCGCACAGCCGACGCTGACGAGCCTGATTACCGGTTTCCTCATCGCCGCCATGGGTGAATTCCTCCGCGCGGCGGGTGTCTTTTATGTCGGCAGCGAAACTCGTGTCACCGGTTCGGTGGGCGCGAGCCGCCTGGTGACGTCCGGTCCCTTCGCCTTCACGCGCAATCCGCTGTACGTGGGCAACATCCTGATCTACACCGGCGTCGGCGTCATGTCCATGGCGTTGTTTCCCTGGCTGCAGCTCGGCGCGCTGCTGTGGTTCGTGTTCCAGTACACGCTCATCGTGCGTGAGGAAGAGGACTTCCTGCGGGAGAAATTCGGCAAGGAATACGAGGCCTATTGCGTGCGCGTGCCGCGCTTCCTCTTCCGCCTCACCCCCTACGCATCCTGGCATCCGGTGCATATTGACTGGAAGGCCGGCTGGCATTCCGAAGCGCGCACCCTTCAGGCCTTCGGCATCGTCATTCTTATCCTTGTCATTATCTGGCTCGCCTGAGGGCGAACCGTCCGATACACATTCCGCGTTGCGGGCGCGAACCATGACGGTCTCCACCCGGTAACGCGGCGTCAGATCATATATCCACGAATTCTATGGCACGCGAACATCCGTCGATCATGATCATCGCGGGGGAGGCGTCGGGGGACCTCTACGGCTCCCGCCTGATGCGTGCATTCCGCGAACTTCATCCCGAGGCCACGTTTTTTGGCATCGGTGGAGATCTCATGCGGGAAGAAGGTGCCGAGTTACTGTATCATATCAGCCAGACGGCCATCATGGGTTTCGTGGAGGTGGCAAAGAATTATCCCTTCCTCAAACAGGTATTCGGCGACTGCGAGCAACACTTCGCTGAACGCCGTCCCGACGCGGTCGTGCTGATCGACTACCCCGGCTTCAACCTGCGCTTCGCCCGTAAGGTGAAGGAGGCCGGGGGACGCGTGCTCTATTACATCAGTCCGCAGGTCTGGGCCTGGGGGAAAAACCGCGCGCGAAAGATGGCCGGCAGCGTCGACCACCTGGCCTGCGTCTTTCCCTTCGAGGAAGAATTGTTCAACGACGCCGGTATTCCGACGACCTTTGTCGGACATCCGCTGGTCGAGATTCTCGAGGATGTGCCACGAGCCGATTTTCTCGCTGCGCACGGATTGCCCGATGGTCCTCCCCTTCTCGGACTCTTCCCAGGTTCACGGGAACAGGAAATCCAACGCCTGCTGCCGGCGATGCTGGAAGGCGCCGCATTGCTGCGCGAACAGACGGGCTGCGCCGTGGCTGTCGGTGCCGCGCGCCAGCCGGATGCGTTGTACGCACCCTTCCTGCAAGGCTTCGATGACGTCGTGCTGGTCCGCGGTGCCACACACGGACTCATGCAACACAGCCACGCCGCCGTAGTGGCGTCGGGCACGGCGACAGTGGAGACCGCCTGGTACGGCACACCGATGGTCATCGTGTACCGGGCCTCCTGGCTGAATTACCAGATCGGAAAGCGTCTGGTAAACGTCACCAACATCGGCATGGTCAACATTCTCGCCGGACAGCGCGTCGTGCCCGAACTGCTGCAGGAGAATGTCCGACCTGACTACATATACGACTATATGGCTCCGTATTTCACGAAGAAAAACCGTCGTGCCGCCACCATCCAGGCGCTGCGTGAAGTGCGCGACATGCTTGGCGGACCCGGCGCCTCACGCCGGACCGCCGAGATTCTCGACACGCTTGTCGGATAGCTGCCTGCGTCCTTACTTGAGAAGGATGAGCTTTCTGCTTATCGGAGCGGAGCTTTCGGCCACCAGCCGGTAGAAGTACCTTCCGCTCTCGAGTTGTGTCGTCGCCTGCTTCGCGTCGAACGCGACGGTGTAATTGCCGGCTTCCTGGTACGCTTGTACAAGCGTTGCAACCGCGACACCAATTGTATTGTATATTTTCAACGTCACGATGCCAGGCGTCGCAATACTGTATGTAATATGCGTGACGGGATTGAAGGGATTGGGATAGTTCTGCGACAGCGTGTTTTGCGCAGGCGCGATGCCATTCCGGACGGCAAGGACAATATCAGACCGAATGGCTGAATTATTGTCCATCGTCACGGCACCGATGCGTGCCATCGCCCGGCCATCCAATACTGCACCGTTTTTGAGCGCGATGGATTGATCGGCCATGAGAATTCCTTTCATGTCGGCAGTCGTACCGATGGTCGCGGAACTCCCTATCTGCCAGAAGATATTACCGGAGTTCGCTCCACCGATGAGGATGATTTTTCGACCATTGCCTACAGTAAGTGTCGATGAAGGCATCTGGAAAATCCATACCGCCTGGACATCACCCTGGGCATCGAGTGTGAGATCCGAACTTGTGATCCCGAACGCACCAGGGGCGGATCGGTACAGTCCAGGTGCAAGCGTCTTTCCGCCGAGTTCTCCGTCAGCGACGATGATGGCATTAAATGTTCTTCCAGCGGCATCGTTATAGGCATCCGTGAGACAGAGTTTCGCATTGGTTGCCAATGCATCGTTCACATGGATTCCGCCATTCAGCACCTGTCCCGGCGGGAATCCGACCAGCGTCGTGCCGGGGCTGAGGCCGAGATCACCATGGACAATGGTGTTTCCTGTGCTGGTGACGGTCGAACCTGCCAGAATCGTAAAGGAATTGGCGCAATCAAGATCGATCGGAAGCGGACTCGGGAGCCCTGCGTTTGTTGTGAAGCTCCAGCTGTAGTTCATCGCAAGTGGATTCCCCGCGAGATCCGTCACCTGCGTCGTCACGGTGGCAGTATAAACAGTGTTGGGGTGCAGATGCATGGATGGTGTGAAGAATGCATCCATCCCGATGGAGGTTGCCGAACCGATTACCGGCATCGTCCCCTGCCGCAGGGTAAACGATGTACTCGTAAATGTGAGCGGATCCATTTCCTCGCTGAATGTGACCGAAAGTGTTTTATTCACGGGAACATCCAGGGCAGCGTTCACCGGGTCCGTGGAAACCAGGACAGGTGCCGTCAGATCACTCGATACATCCGTGTCGAACGTCCACACATAATCTGCTTCCATGCCATTCCCCGCGAGATCCGTCACACCCGTGGTGATTGTTGCGACGTACGTCCCGTCGGATACGAGGCTGGAATCCGGTGTGAACGTCGCGGTGAGCCCGCGATAGATAACCGAACCGGGAACAGCGAGCTGCCCGAGTCTCAACGTAAAGGACGCGTTCGAAATGGTCGCCGGATCCATCGCTTCGGTGAATGTTGCAGCGATTTTCTGGTTGATGGGAATGTTTGTTGCGTTATTCCCGGGAACGGTATACCGCACGGTGGGTCGTGTCCCGTCAGGCTCGGGGCCTGAATAGAAATACCAGGCATAGTCGTTTGCCATGTGGTTTCCGGAATTGTCGCGGACCGCATTCGTGATTCTGGCGGTATATATCTTGCTGTAGACGAGCGGATTGTTTGGAGTGAACGTGGCAGTGACACCGAAATAACTGACCATTCCTGCCACCGGAGTGCGTCCCTCCAACAGGATGAATGTTGAATCAGTGATCGTGAGAGGATCCATGATCTTGTCAAAGGTCGCTGTAATCTTCTGGTTGGTCGAAACACCGGTCGCTGCATTCATGGGAATGGTTGATATCACCATCGGCAGTGTGGGATCGTCAACCGGTTTGGTGACCGCATTTCCGGCGAGCGTCACGGCACCGATGCGTGCCATCGCCCGGCCATCCAATACTGCACCGGTGTTCAGCGAAATGGATTGATCCGCAAGGATCGTTCCTTTCATGATAGAGGAAGTGCCGATAGTCGCTGACGTCCCGACTTGCCAGAAAATGTTTTTTGCCTGTGCTCCCCCAGACAGAACGACATGCACGTTATTTCCGACAGTGAGCTCAGTGGCGATCTGGAAAATCCAGATGTCGTTGGCACCGCCGGTGAGGGTGACATTGGAGCCCGTGATGGCCGCCGCGCTCGTGAATTTGTACAGACCCGCGACAAGCGTCAACCCACCGATGTTTCCGGAACCCGGGTTCAAAAACGTTCCGGTCGGGATGGGGGTCCGCCCGGCTGCATCGTTATATGCAACCGTCAGACAACTTTTACCGCTGTTGGCGAGTGCGTCGTTGATGTGGATCGCTCCATTCACGACCGTTGCAGGCGGAAAGCCGACGATGCCCGTTCCCGGACTCAATCCGATATTTCCATCGACCGTGCTTGCACCAGTGCTTGTGACGGTCGAGCCCGCCAGCACCGCGAAGGTCGCGCTGCATCCAAGATCAAGCGGTGCCGGTGATTGCGCAAAAGTAGCCACCGGAATCATACATGCTGCTACCAATCCTGTCACGAACGAAATGTGCATCCAGCGAGCAACCCGCTGGAGCATATTTCCTGTATAATTTTTCATAATATCACACTCCTGTCCTTCAATTCAGCAAATCGTGTCTGTATATAACACATCGCTTCCCACATTGCCCCGACGTCCGGAAACGTATCGTCTGCGTATATCAGAATGCTGATAGATTCCCCATCGAACAATAGATCCGAGGGATGAATAGGGGACTAACCCTTGTTCCGTGAGCTGAAAACCGTTGTTTCTCGCACCCCTTTGCCTATCCCGGACCCCTTTTCCCCCTACTTTCCTTCTCCTCTTCTATCCTTCTCCCCCACCAAACCTCGCATCAGATGCAATCCGGTGCCCACGAAGATACTCCTCCGCCGACATCGCCTTTTTTCCTTCCGGCTTGATCACATGCAGTGCAACGGTGCCACGGCCGCATTGCACGAGAAGCTCCGGTGCGGTCGCGACGATGGTTCCTGGCGCGCCATGCGATTGCTCTTCCGCGACACGGCTTTCGAGCAGTTTCATTTCCTTGCCATCGAGCATGCTCCACGCGGCGGGATGCGGACTGAGTCCACGGATGTGGTCATGCACCTCCCGGGCGCTCTTTGCCCATGGCACTTCGCAGGACTCGCGGAAGATTTTCGGCGCGGTGGTGGCCCGGCTGTCCTCCTGCGGTCTCGTCTCGAGCGTTCCGCCCTCGATGCCGCGTACGGTGTCGACCACGGCCTCGGCGCCGACGGCGGCGAGCAGGTCGTGCAGTTCGCCCGCCGACATGTTCTCATGCAGCGGCACGCGGCGCTGAAGGAGGATGCCGCCGGTGTCGACTTTTTTCTGGAGGAAAAACGTGGTGACGCCGCTTTCCGTGTCCCCGCGCATCAGCACCCAGTTGATGGGCGCGGCGCCGCGGTAGCGCGGCAGCAGCGAGGCGTGCAGGTTGAAGCTTCCAATACGTGGGAGGGTGAACACCGATTCGGGAAGGATGCGGAAAGCGACGATGACGAAGAGGTCTGCCGCGTCCTCGCGGAGGATGTCGGCGAAGGCCGGGTCGTGCAGGTCGTGCGCTTCGAACACGGGAAGCCCGAGTTCCAGCGCCGCGACCTTGACCGGAGTGGGTGACATCTGCCGGCCGCGTCCGCGCGGCTTGTCGGGCGAGGTGACCACGCGTACGATCTCGTATCCCGCCGCGTGCAGCGCGCGCAGCGACGGCACCGCGAAGTCGGGGGTACCCATGAACACCAGGCGCATGTCAGTCCGCCAGCTCGATGTTCCTGGCCATCTTGTAGTCCGCTTCCTCTTCCCCGGCGCGGATTTTTTTCAGCACCGGCATGACCAGGCGCTTGCGCAATCCCTTCAGGTAATCGGTGAAGAATATCCCCTTCAGATGGTCGTATTCGTGCTGGATGACGCGGGCGAGAAAGTCATCGACTTCGAGTTCCTGCGGCTCGAAACGCGCGTCACGGTAGCGGATATGCAGCGTTTCCGGACGAAACACTTCCTCGCGCACATTCGGCACGCTCAGGCATCCTTCCTCGTAGCCGATTTCCTCACCCCACAAGTCGGTGATGACGGGATTGATAAAAACCAGCGGTTTGCTCTCTTCATACCCCTCGACGGCACGCAGGTCGATGACAAACAGCGAGGATCCCACGCCGACCTGGTTGGCGGCGAGTCCGACGCCGT
The DNA here is from genome assembly GCA_018224415.1 of Bacteroidota bacterium. Lineage (GTDB taxonomy): Bacteria > Bacteroidota > Ignavibacteria > SZUA-365 > SZUA-365 > SZUA-365. The sequence continues at coordinate 6,796 of JAGTUZ010000318.1, forward strand.
TGGCCTTGTCCATGGTTTCGAACATGTCGATGATGAGTTGCGTCGTTTCGGGTGTGGGACCCGCGATCTCGCGGGTTTCCTCGCGCAGCACGCGGGCGTCGTAGGGATATATGGGAAGAAATGCCATGGTGAAACGTGTTGTGATTGCGCTGGACTTGTCCGGGGTACGGGAAAACCCGTACCTTGCAGGATAATAAATTTCCCGTCAATATCATTGCGGACAGACAGGTATGGAACTTGAACTGAAGGGCAAACGCGCCTTCGTGGCGGGCTCGAGCGAGGGCATCGGCCGGGCCGTGGCAGAGGGATTCACTGCGGAAGGCATGGCCGTCATGCTCTGCGCGCGCACGGAACAGAAGCTGAAAGACCTCGCCGACCGGCTGCGCGACAGCGGCGCCGAACGCGTGGAATACATCGCGGCGAATCTCGACGACGCTTCCGACATCGCCCGGATCGTGGCCGAGACGGAATCGCGTTTCGGTGGTGTGGACGTGCTCGTCACCAACAACGGCGGTCCGAATCCGGGTGACTTCCTCTCGATGAGCGAGGAGGACTGGCTCGCCGGTTACAACCGCACGCTCATGAGCGGCATCCGGCTCATCCGGGGCTTCCTTCCCGGAATGATCGAACGGCAGTGGGGACGCATCATCAACATCACGAGCATCTCGGTCAAACAGCCCGTGCAGCGGCTTCTGCTCTCGAACACCTTCCGCGCGGGCGTGACCGGCATGGCGCGCACGCTGTCGGACGAAGTGTCGAAGCACGGCGTCACGGTCAACAACATCGCGCCGGGCTACATCGCCACCGGAAGACAGGCACAGCTCTTCGCCGATCGCGCGGAAAAGGCCGGCGTCACGGTCGAGGACATCCGCGCGCAGCTCACGGCCAACATTCCGATGGGACGCACCGGCGCGCCGGAGGAAATCGCGCATCTCGCGGTGTTCCTGGCCAGCGCGCGTTCATCGTACATGACGGGCACAACCATCCAGGTCGATGGCGGACTCTATCGCGGACTGCTCTGATCAGAAATCATCATCGCCCATGTCCTGTCCCCCGCGGCGTCCTTCGCGATCCTTCTCGTTCATCGCGCGGTTGATGAACCAGCGAAGATTGAGCATGACCACGGGGGCGTCTTGCAGCGAGTACTGGTAGGCGGTGAAGTCCGGCCCGCGGAAGGTCGACTCGCGTTCGGCCGTTCCAAGCACGTCGCTGACGTCCAGCGTGAGGGCCAGGCGGCGCTGGAACAGCTCCTGTCGCACGGCGAGGCTGGTCACCGCGTAGCCTTCGACGCGTCCCTGCGCCGAGACCGACGGACTGTTGTAACTCGCATTCACCTGCAGC
>JAGTUZ010000319.1 GCA_018224415.1 Bacteroidota bacterium
CGTCAGGTACGGATGTATTTATCGCAGTCGATCCATCGCTACACCATTTCTCGCGCAACACTCCGGAGCAGTTTCCGGTCGTGGGCGTTTGCGTATTCCCTTTATGGATCCGCCGTTCCTGACGATGGATCCGCAGTTTCAAACGATGGATCCGCAACTCCTGACGGCAAGGGAAGCTCCGGGATGCGACTGGCCGGCAGAAACCTACTGGACGGTCGGAACCCACTGGCCGGCCGGAACCCGATGATCCGCCCCGGCGACATCCGCGACATGCTTGTGTCAAACCTGGGGCGCAAGGCCGGACTGTATTTCGGCGCGCTGCTGCTCAACGCCGCGCTCGGCATCGTTGTGTACGGCATGTTGACGCGCTCGATGGAGGTCTCGTCCTTCGGCACGTACTCATTTATCATCGCCTTTTTTGCATTCACAAGCATGTTCTTCGACTTCGGCGTCGCGCCGGCGGGCATGCGACTGCTCGCACTGCTGCGAGACGGCGACGACCATTCCCGCCGCATCGGTGCGCTGTTTGCATTGTCGACCGGGATAGGCATTCTGTACATGCTGCTCGTGGCTGCCGCTTCCTTTGTTGTTGATGCCGTCTTCAGCCGGCAGGCCGGCGCTGTCCTGCTCGCCGCGGCTCCCCTTGCTGCAGTGTATCCCCTGCAGGAGATGGTGCTTTCCATCAGCCAGGGAACGAACCGCATGAAACTGATGTCGGCGTTCCTCGTGCTGCCCCGGCTGCTGCTCATCGTGCTGCTCGGGGCGGTGCTGCTGACCGGGGGAGTGGATGTGCGGATGGCTGTGCTGCTCACCCTTGCCGCGACCGGCATGGCCGTCGGTATGGCCGCCGGCTACCTGCGCCCGTCCTTTGCAGGACTCTCCGCAGAGATCCGCATCGTGTTCCGCGAGGTGCGCGAGTACGGACGCGAGGTATATGCGGGACGCATCGTTGACGGCCTGACCAACGGGCTGGACAAGATGCTGCTGTCCTTTTATCATGGCATGGCGCCTGTCGGTTTTTACACGCTCGCAATGACAATGAGTACACCGATCAGCATGTTCAGCAAGGCGGTGGCGCAGAGCTCGTACAAGCGGTTCGTTTCCGTCGACCGTATCGACCGGCGCATTCTCGTGGTGAACCTGCTCTGGTGCACGATCGGCGCACTGCTTGTCCTCGCCGCCTGCCAACTGTTGATTCCCCTGTTTTTCACCGACCGCTATGCCGAAGCACTCGGCGTGCTGCCGTGGATCGTGGCCGGTTTCGCGCTGGCGGGACTCAACCATCCGTTCCATTCCTTTCTGGCCGCGCAACGGCAGGGAAGGGCCATTCGCATCATGTCGACGACCTCCTCGGGTGTGAATATCGCCGCCAATCTCACACTGATTCCCCTGCTCGGGATGACCGGCGCGGGCATCGCGTTCATTGCGACCTACGCCGTGAACATTGTCATGAACCTTTACTATTACCGTCAGCTCCGTGACGGTGCCGCAGCGACGCGGACCCTGGAGGAGGGATGAACTTTGGAATTGCTTGGTGTCGCCCGGTTTCCCAGCTTTATGGTATTGCACCTTTCACATACCGGTCTCGCCGTATGAGCACGCGCTTTCTTCGTATCACGCTCGCCGCGCTGTCCCTGCTCCTCGCCGTTTCAACAGCGACAGCGCAGCAGATCACCGTTCTCCGCTCCACATCGCAGGAACTCGTGGTGGAATACCGACCGCAGTTCCACCCGATGGACGCCGGAACGCACGGGGTCGTTTATGACTTCGAAGGCGCTGTGTCCCTTGACATCTCCCATGCCGGCGCACCCGACCTACGCTCGCGTATCGAGCTGCTCGGACTTCCGTCGCAGGATGGCACGGGACTGGAGATCCTGCAGGTGGATTACCGCGACGTCACCGGCGTGCGCATTGCGCCCGTGCCGGGCATGCGTGGCGGCGAGGAAGTGCGCGTGTCCGGAGAAATCTATCATGTCGCAGGCGTGTTGCCCGCCTCCGTCGCTTCGCTGGAGAACATCGGCATCAGCCGCGACCGCATCGTGGGCGAACTGCGCTTCACACCGGTGCAGTGGGATCCCTCAACCAATGTCGCCCGGCTGTACAACCGCATCGTCTGCCGCATTACCTATGGACCCGTCCATCCGCAGATCGAGCACGGAACGTCCGCCGCTCCCGCTGCGTCGCAGCTCAATCCCATGCTGCTGAACGCAGAAATCGCAGCGGGGTGGACACTCCGCCGCGAGGGTGCAATCACGCGCGGGGGTGCGATCACGAAAGCAGCGGGCGCCACCCTCGCCGAGGGCAACTGGTATCGCTTCGATGTGCAGCAGACTGGCTTCTACAGACTCACACGCCGGTGGTTCGCCGACAACGGCTTGGACGTCAGCGGCATCGATCCGCAGACGATTCGTCTGTTCGGCAACGGGGGACGCGAGCGTGCCACCCGGCTGAGCGCCGAACGGCCGGATCCGTTGCAGGAGATCGCCGTCGAAGTCGTGGGCGGAGAGGACGGCCGCTTCGACGAGGGAGATTACGTGCAGTTCTTCGGTCAGGGACTCAGTGGTTTCGTGTGGAATGCCGGCACGCGCGGATACACGCATTTCATCCACCGGTTCGACGACGCCAACAGCTATCTGCTGACCTGGGGTACGACGCCGGGCAAGCGCATGGAACAGCAGGCTTCGCTCAACGAGACCGGTGCCTATGCGCCGCCGTTTTTTACCGGCCGGGAATTCGAGGAGGAAGAGATCGTCAATCTGATGAACTCCGGGAAGATGTGGGTCGCCAAGCGGCTCGTGGCGGGCGCGGGCAGCGCCGCCACCATGATGTACAGCCGGAGGCTTCCCGGACTCGTGCGCAGCCAGCCCGTGACCTACCGCGTGCAGACAGTCTCGAGTTCGGAAGTCGCAAATAATTTTACCGTGCGCGCCAACGATGCCACGCTCGGTTCGATAGAAATGGGAACAGTGGACTTCGGCTCCGACACCGGCGATATGGGGAAAATCGGCAGCCGGCAGTTCAGCGGTAGCGGCGATCTCGCTGACGACCGATCGACGGTCGCCATCACATACAATTCCGTGAATGCCGAGCGTTCCCGCGACGGACATGTCGATTGGGTCGAGTGGAACTACGCGCGGCGCTTCGAAGCCGCGGGTGACGAACTGCTGTTCTCCGCACCCGATACCACCGCCGTCATCCAGTTCGAACTCAATGGGTTCACGATGAGCGACGTGGCGGTTTACGATGTGACCGATTACAAGGACGTACGCCGCATCGCGGCACAGATCAGCGGCGGTACGGTGCGCTTCCAGGCGGAAAACACCGAAGGCGCGCCGCGGCAATTCCTCGCAGTGGCCGCACCCGCGTTGAAGACCCCCGGTCCCGTTGCCTCCGTCACGAATTCCGGTCTGCTCATCTCGCCCGGGGCGGAGTATCTGATCATCACGCATTCGGATCTGCTGTCCGCCGCCGAGCGGCTGCGCGCACATCGCGCCCAGGCGGGCGAGGACCAACTGAGTGCCATGGTCGTGAACCTCGAGCAGATCTACAATGAATTCAACAGCGGCGTGACCGACCCGACCGCCATCCGTGATTTTCTCGCATGGGCCACCGCGAACTGGAGCGTGCCGCCGCGGTACGTGCTGTTCTTCGGTGGCGGCCATTTCGACTATCGTAACTACAGCACCACCGAGTCCGTGATGGTGCCGGTCTGGGAGACGGAAAATTCCATCAACCGCATCTCGTCCTACGTCTCGGACGACTATTACGCACAGGTCGTGGGCGACGACCCGCGTGTCGATCTGGCGACCGGACGCCTCCCGGTGCAGGACATCGGCGAGGCAAACACCGTGGTGGACAAGATCATTGCCTACGAAACCGCGCCCGAACTCGCGCCATGGAAGAATCGCGTCACCTTCGTCGCCGACGACGGCTGGACAGGATCCAGCGACACCGACCGCGACCAGCACACGCGGCAGAGCGAACGCCTGGCCGGGACGGTGCCCGGCGATATCCAGCAGCGAAAGGTCTACATCGTTTCCTACCGCACCGAGAACACCGCGCAGGGCCGGCGCAAGCCCGACGCAAACGCCGCGATCATCGACCAGATCAACGAGGGGACGGTCATTATCAATTATACCGGTCATGGCGCGCATGACGTCTGGGCACACGAACGCATCTTCCTCTCGGATGTCACCGTCCCGCAGCTGCGCAACGCCGATCGCCTCACCTTCGTCGCGGCCGCCACCTGCACCTTCGGACTGTATGACACTCCCGGCCTGCGCAGCGGCACCGAGCTGCTGATCCTCAAGCAAAACGGCGGCGCCGTCGGCGGACTCTCTGCACCGCGTGTCGTGTTTTCAGGCGAAAACAGTGCCTTCAATCTGGAATTTTTCAACTACGTCCTGCGCGAGGGAAGGGAGAGCGACGGACGCGCGCGTCGTCTCGGCGATGCGATTTATTCGTCCAAGCAGCGCTACAACGGTATTCCCGGATACGAGAAATTCCATCTCTTCGCCGATCCCGGCCTGCGTCTGGCGCTGCCGCGTTACAAGGCCGCGCTCGACCGCATCCTCGTCAACGACGTTCCCGCCGCCAGCGATACCGTGCAGCTCCGCGCGTTCAGCAAGGTGACACTCGAGGGCAGCGTTCGCCAGGATGACGGCAGTCCGTGGGACGCGTTCACCGGATCGGTCGAGGTCAGCCTCTTCGACGCCGAGCGATCGCTGCTGGTGCCCGAATGGAACAACTACGCTTACACGATGCCCGGCGGGCTGCTGTACCGCGGCAAGGCGAATGTCGATGCGGGACGCTTCGCCGTGACCTTCATCGTGCCAAAGGACATTTCCTACGAGAACAATCCCGGCCGCGTGGCCATGTACTTCACCGATGGCAGCGTCGACGGCGCCGGGTACTTTCTCGACCTGACCGTCGGCGGAAGCGACTCGACCGCCTCGGCCGATACCGAGGGTCCCGGCATCGCGCTGTTCCTCGACGGACGTGATTTCGTAGCAGGTGATCTGACCGGGAAGGACCCGTTGCTTCTGGTCGATCTGTTCGACGTCTCCGGCATCAACACCACCGGCATCGGCATCGGCCACGTCATCGAGGTCTGGCTCGACGACGGCGACCGCGGCATCGTGCTCAACGACTATTACACGGGCGAGATCGATTCCTATCAGCGGGGGACGGTAGACTTCCGTTTCCGCAATCTTGCTCCGGGTCCGCACACCCTGCGGCTGCGGGCATGGGACGTCTACAACAATTCCGCCACGGCTGAAACGTATTTCACTGTCGCCGACCAGCTCACACTGCTTGATGTGGGGAACTACCCGAATCCCGTCGACGGACAGACCACCTTCCGGTTCCGGCACAACGTGCTGGATCCGGTGGACGTGGAGATCCGCATCCATGCGACCAACGGCGCGCTGGTGCGGCGCATCCGCGCAGATCAGGTTGGTGATCGCATCGTCGAGATTCCGTGGGACGGACGCGACGCGAACGGCGGCAGTCTTGCCCGCGGCGTGTATTTCTACCGGGTCATCTGCAGGACGACGGACGGCGCACAGGGCAGCGAGGCCCTTGGCAGAATGACGGTACTGCGCTGATTCCGGTCCGACGCTGATTGGTATTGAATTTCAAGGATTTTCGAGATAACTTCACTGTTCTGTCATAAGGTATGATGAGGATTTCCATGATTCGCAAGAGCAAAGCATTTCTCTGTGCCGTCGCCGCGGGGCTGATGCTGCTGCCTCTCCTCCAGGAGGCCGCCGCCCAGACCAGTACCGCCGTGCCTTTCCTGCTGATTTCTCCCAGCTCGCGCAACAGCGCGATGGGCGAGGCAGGCGTGGCGATCGCCGACGACGTGTCGGCAGTGTTCTGGAACCCCGCCGGACTGGGATTCCAGAAAGGCATGGAGATGAGCCTGAACCATTCGAACTGGCTGCCGCAATTCCAGCAGAGCGACCTGTTCTTTGAATACGCCAGTTACAAGATGGACCTTCCCTCGACGGGCGGGACCATCGGCGCTGCGCTGACCTATCTCAACCTCGGCGAGTTCGAGCGTCGCGACGAGGGCAATAATGCCCTCGGCACGTTCAAGAGCTACGAAATTGCCTTCACCACCGCGTACGGCACGCGCCTCGACGAGGACTTCGCTCTCGGCGTCGGCCTGCGCCTGATTCACTCCAGCCTCTCGCAGGTCGGCACGGCACGCGAGCAGGGTTCGGGTACCGCCACGGCCGTGGCCGGTGATCTCGGCGTGCTCTACCGTCCGACGAAGCTCGTGCTGCCGTTCACCGATACCGACATCGGCAACCGTCTCGCAATCGGCGCCTCCATCAGCAACATCGGCCCGTCGATCAGCTACATCGATGAATCGCAGTCCGATCCGTTGCCCACCGCGTTGCGCCTCGGTTTCGCCTACGACCTGGTGCACGAGAAATACAACACCCTGACCTGGACCACCGATGTGACGAAACTTCTGGTCAGCCGCACCGATAAGGTGGCTGATCCGTTTTACGAAGCCGCGATCAAGAGCTGGGAAGGTGGCAATGTGCTGAACACCTTCACGCTTGGAACAGGCATCGAGTACTGGTACTCGCAGCTCGTTGCACTGCGCTTCGGCTTCTTCCACGAGGATCCGAGCCAGGGCAACCGCCGATTCCTGACCTTCGGCGCCGGCGTGCGCTACGACATCTACGGTTTCGATTTCAGCTACATTTCCACGGCGATTTCCGACGACGACACACCGAGTCCGCTATCCGAGACGCTGCGCTTCACGCTGACAATCAACTGGGACCGCAGTTCGGGTCCGGAAGACGACGGCACCCGCATCCCGGCCGACGACGCCGCAAACTGACATCCCGATCATCCACGCCTCATGGCAGAACACTCGAGACGCTCACCCTCTCCCGCAGAGGGTGAGCTGTTTCTGCCCCTCTCGAACCACTATCGCAGAACAGCGTAAGGGACAATCTCCATGCTCCGTCGCCGCATTCCCGCCACCTCACTGCTGACCGGTCTCGCCTTCGTATTGGCTTTCGCCTCCTCCGTGCAGGGCCAGCAGTCCTCGGCTTCGTCCCAACCGGCGTTCACTCCGCGACTCGACCATCGTTTCGCCCCGCACAGCAACGGTGCGCTCGCTGAGACCCGCGCGGCGCTGCCCGATACCGTGCGTGTGCTGGCGCTGATGGTGGATTTCCAGGAGGACGACGACACGCGCACGAGCGGGACGGGGAAGTTCGGTACGATTTACGAATACGACTACGGCACGGAGATCCTTGATCCCCTGCCGCATGACCGCACCTACTTCCAGCGGCATGTCCAGTTTCTGGAGAACTATGTCCGGAAAACTTCCGGCTGGAAGACCTTTGTCCGCGGTGAGGTGATCGACGGCGTGGTCACCATGCCGAAGCTGCTTGCCGATTACAGTTACCGCAAGGGAGAGTCCGAGGCGCCCGTGGCGCAATTCGCCGTCGATGCCTGGGCGCTCGCCGCGGCGCAGTTTCCGTCGGTGGCCTTCGGCGACTATCACATGTTCGTGATTTTCCATGCCGGACGCGGGCGCGACATCGACCTCGTGTCCGTGAACGGTTTTGATCCGACACCGCTGGACATCCCCTCGCTGTCCTTCACCCCCGATGGCTTCCGCCGCCTGCTGGGCGCGTCCTTCGACGGTGTGTCCATGCCCGACGGTTCGCGCATCACCAACTGCGCCGTGCTGCCGACAACAAATATCCGCGAGATCCCGCTCATAGACGGATCGACCGGTCTGCTCGAACTCACCATCAACGGACTGCTGGCCGCGAGCTTCGGCACCTGGGCCGGACTGCCCGACCTCTTCGACACGCAGACCGGCAAGACCGGCATCGGACGCTTCGGCCTGATGGACGGCGAAGGCATTTTCGCCTACGGCGGTATCGCGCCACCGGAGCCCAGCGCGTGGGAAAAGCAGATGCTGGGCTGGACCGTCGCCCGCGAGGCCATGCCCGGAAAACAGAATTACATCCTCACATCCTCCGACACGCTGTCGACACCCGACGTGCTGCGCGTGCCGATCACGAACCGTGAGTACTGGCTGCTGGAGAACCGGCAGCGCGACCGCGGCAACGACGGCCAGTTGGTGACCTTCGTTTCCGGCGGACAGGTGCAGCAGGTGCGTTTTCCCAAGGACACCCTGGGCTTCGAAAACAGCAACGTGCAGCAACTCAAGGGTGTCATCATCGACGTGGAGGACTATGACTGGGCGCTGCCTGGCGGACGCGTCGTCGTCGACGACCGTCAGGCCCGCGTCAACGGCGGTATCCTCGTCTGGCATGTCGACGAGAACATCATCGAGGCCAACCGGGCATCCAACACCGTGAACACGGGAAAAGGACCCAAAGGTGTGGATCTCGAGCAGGCGGGTGGTCCGCAGGACATTGGCAAGGACATCCAGACCGTCTTCGGCACCGAGACCGGCACGGGTTCGGCGCTCGACTACTGGACGCGCGACAACATCTCGCCCGTCTACACGAATCGCTTCGACGCCTACACCTTCCCGAACACCCGCGCCAACAGCGGGGCATTCACGCATGTGACCCTCGACAGCTTCTCCGCTTCCGGTCCCGTCATGAACCTCGACATCGCTCTCGGCGACAACACCGTCGCGCCCGTGGCGGGGTGGCCGGTGGATCTCTCACCGCTCATGGGTGGCGGGGAAATCCTGGACGGCCTCCAGGCGGTTGATATCGACGACGATGGCGTCGAAGAAATCCTGGCAGTGCTGCATGATCCTGCAGGCGAATCGGCCCGCCTCCTGGTGTTCCGGCAGAACGGACAGCCGTTCCTGGGGAATACCGGAGTCGTGGCTCTTTTACCGGGCGCTGGCGCCATCACCGCAGCACCTGCCGTCGGCGACATAGACGGGGACGGCGTCAAGGAAATCGTACTCCATGCCGGCGCACTTGCGGGCACACGCGGAGGAGATATCTGGATACTGTCCGCGACGGACTCGGACAACGACGGATCGTTCGACCTTGAACGGCATCTGCACTTCCCGGTACAGAAAAACGAATTCAATGAAGATTACACCACCTTGCAGTCGAACATTCCGCAGATCCTGCACGGCAAAGCGGTGTTCGTCGTGCTCGGTACGGCAGCGGACACGCTGTACCGCATCGGCGGCACGGTGGAGCGTTTCGCGATTCCCCGCGACATCGCGGGGGTGGCGCGCTACACGTCCACGCTCGCGCCGCTCGGCGATGGCATGATCGTCGGCGCGACCGATCCCTCTCTGTTCATTGTGGATGCCACCGGCAGCGTGGTGCTGCCCCCACAACGCCTGCTCCATCAATCCGCGCCCCTGCGTGACGGAGACGCGCAGAAACCGCCGATGGTGTCTGCCGATTTCACGGGCGACGGTCAGCTCGATTTCGCCTCCGTCAGCGAGCAGTGGCATGGCGATGGCTGGGTGCGGTCACTCTGGCTGTACGCGATCGGCTCCGATGGAGGCGCGGGTACGGGTGGACCACAGATTCGCAACACACTTCCGGTTTCCCGCATGAGCGCATTCTCCGTTGCCGATGTCGACGGCGACGGCCGTGCAGACCTGCTTGTCGCCGACAGCAGTGGATCCATCGCCGCGCTGAATTACACTGCGGCAGCCATCGACGATTATCCGCTTTCCATGACACCGAAGTATGCCCTGGCTGTGAGAAGTGAAAGCGGCAGCGGTGATCAGGTGTTTGCCGTCGGCACGGATCGGCTGTACCAGATCCTCACCGGCGCGCGTGCGGCGGAAGGCTTCCCCATCGCCATCCCACAGCACGCTGCGGTGACATTGCTGCGCACCTCCGCCGGTCGTTTGGGGATTGCCGCGTCGACGCACGATGGCCGGTTGTATCTGTTTGAAACCGGCCGCTCCGTCGGCACGGACGATTTCGTATGGAAATCGCGGTATGCCGATGCACGCAACAGCATGAGCCGACCAGCCGGCGGCGCCGTCCCCGCTCCCATCGCGGAATTCTTTCCGCCAGAACGCTGCTACAACTGGCCGAATCCGGTGTACAACAACATGACGCGTATCCGATTCTACGTCGCGGAAGACGCCCTGGTGACGGTGAAGATCTACGATCTCGCCGGAGACAAGGTCGACGAACTGCATGGCAGTGCCATCGGGGGCACGGACAACGAGATTCCCTGGAACGTCTCAGGCATTCAGAGCGACACCTATCTCGCGCATGTGGAGGTGACCGCGGGAGGAAAGAAGGGAGAGAAAATCATCAAGATCGCCGTGGTGAAATAACCGTGACTCTATCCATGAACACCCGCATTATCGCAACGATTTGCTTCGCCCTTCTTTTCATCGCAGCGCCACTGCGTGCGCAGCCGGACAATTATTCCGCTCCGGAGAAGGAATGGTACACCATCACCACGAAGAACTTCTTCGTGCATTACCATGAGGGCGCGGAACGCACGGCGAAGGTCGTGGCGAAGATCGCCGAGGACGTGTACGGCCCGATCACCTCGCTGTACAACCACGAGCCCGACACGCGCGTCAGCTTCATCATCAAGGACATCTCCGACTACGCCAACGGCGCGGCGTATTTCTACAACAACAAGATCGAGATCTGGTCCTCCCCGCTGGACTTCGAGCTGCGCGGCACGCACAACTGGCTGCGCAATGTGATCACGCACGAGTACACGCATATCATCCAGATCCAGGCGGCGATGAAATTCGGCCGCCGGGTGCCGGCGATCACCTTCCAGTGGTTCGGCTACGAGAAGGAACGGCGCAAGGACGTGCTCTACGGATTTCCGAATCTTCTTGTCTCCTATCCCTTCCCCGGTGTCGTCGTCCCGCCCTGGCTGGCCGAGGGCACGGCGCAGTTCCAGCGCGGCCTGCTGGGCTACGAGCACTGGGACGCCCACCGCGACATGATCCTGCGCAGCTATGTGCTGGCGGATTCCATGCTGAGCTGGGGCGAGATGAGCGCTTTCGGCAAGTCCAGCCTCGGCAATGAGAGCGTGTACAACGCGGGGTACAACCTGACGCGTTACATCGCGCAGAAGTACGGCGAGGACAAGCTGCCCGCCATCACCCGCGAACTGAGCCGGCCGTTCATTTTCACCGTCGACGCGGCCATCGAGAATGTGCTCGACATCAGCGGCCGCGAACTGTACGCCGCGTGGGCGGCGCATCTGAAGGAAGAGTATACGAAGCGCATCGCTCCCGTACTTGCGCGTCGCGTCGAAGGCGACCTGATCGGAGAAGTGGGCTTCGGCAATTTCCATCCCGAGTATTCGCCAGACGGGAAAAGGCTCGCGTACGTTTCCAACAAGACCTCGGATTATTTCGGACAGTCAGCCATCTACATCCGCGATATCATGAGCGGGGAAGAGAAGATGATCGCGCCGGGCGTGCAATCGACGCTCGGGTGGGCGCCCGACGGCACGCGCATCGTGTATTCGAAGTACAACGACCCGTCGGTCTACGGCCATCTCTATTACGACCTCTACGTCTACGATTTCACGGCGGAAAAGGAAACGCGACTCACGAAGGGTCTGCGTGCGTACAATCCCGCCTGGTCGCCCGACGGCACGCGCATCGCCTTCGCCTTCGCCACTGATGGGACAGTGAACCTCGGCATGGTCGCGGCCGACGGTAGCAGCTTCCGTCCGCTTACCGAGTTCACGAAAGGCGAACAGGTGTTCACCCCGAAATGGATGCCCGACGGCAGCGCGCTGGTGTTCGGATACTCCGGTCGGACGAAACGGCAGGTCGCACGGATCTCCGCCGACGGCACGGGCTTCGACGTGCTGATCGCGCATCTGCTTTACGACTGCCGCGATCCGCGTCCGACATCCGACGGCAAGGCCCTGCTCTACGCCAGCGACCGTCACGGTATTTTCAACATCTACCGGCACGAGCTCGAAGGGAACAACGCCGACGCACAACTGACCAACGTCGTCGGCGGCGCCTTCATGCCCGCCGTCGATGCGGACGGCCATCTCGCCTACGCGGCGTACACCGCGGGCGGATACAAGATCGCGCGACTGCGCGACGCGCAGCCGCTGCAGCTGCAGGGTAACGACTACCAGCCGTCGGGGATGTATTCCTCGCCCATCGCCTCGACGGGGGAGTGGGACTGGGACGCGCTCAACTCCTTCGACGACGGGCAGACACCGGAGTACAAGACCCCCGGGTACGAACGGCTGTTCCAGAGCATGATGTATTTCCCGACGCTGCGCTTCGACGAGTTCAATCCCGACAACACGGGTCTGGAAATCCTCAAACCCGGCGTCATGCTCTACGGCACCGACATTCTCAACCGGCTGGAATTCCTCGCTTCGGTCTCGGTGAACCTGAACCTCGAGCGCGACCTGTACCTCAACGTGACGTACCGCGACCGGCTGCCGCTGTTCAGCAGTCTCGGCCTGTATCCCGACCTCTCGCTGGAAGTGTACAACGTCACACGCAGCACCAGCACGGAAATCCCGTTTCCGCTCGACACCGTCGGCGTGGATGTGGATTTCAATCTGCTGGCCTTCTCTGCGCGGCTCGGACACAACATCGCCAACAACCACATGCGTCTCGAAGTCGGCTTCACGCACAACCGCTATACTTCCACCCTGGGCCAGTTCCAGAATCCCGACAACGACGCCGTCGTTCCCGCGAGAGACAATCTCTACCTCGTCGGCAACGACCTGAGCGCGCTGTCCCGTTACCGTGAAATCCTGCCGACACGTGACCGCGAGATCAATCCCATCGGTGTGCGTTTCTCGCTGCAGTACAACTACGAGTTCAACAACTACAATCCCGACGGGGACTACGAGATCGA
>JAGTUZ010000320.1 GCA_018224415.1 Bacteroidota bacterium
CGCCCCCGCCCAGCAGGGCTGGTTGACGGATTACGAAATCTCCGGGGGAGTGGCGACGCCGGATGCGGCGCGCACGGTCGCATGGCTCGAACGGCTGGACAGCGCCTCGGCCTGGGTGGAACTGCAGTCCTTCGGCACGACGCCGCAGGGACGACGGCTGCCGCTGGTGGTGCTGTCGAAGGATGGACATTTCTCTCCCGCGGCGGCGCGGGAAAGCGGACAGGAAGTCGTGCTGATCCAGAGCGGCATCCATGCCGGCGAGATCGACGGGAAGGATGCCTCGCTCATGCTGCTGCGCGAGATCGCCATCACCGGCACACTCGAGGATCTCGCCGAGGAAGTGATCGTGCTGTTCATGCCGATCTTCAACCTCGACGGACACGAACGCATAAGCCCGTATAACCGCATCAACCAGAACGGTCCGGAGGAAATGGGCTGGCGCGCGACGGCGCAGAATCTCAACCTCAACCGCGACTATATGAAAGCCGACGCCCCGGAAATGCGCGACTGGCTGAGGGTGTTCAACGACTGGCATGTGGATATGCTGGTGGACTGCCACGTCACCGACGGCATCGACTTCCAGTACAACGCCTCCTACGGGATGGAAGTACACGACAATATCGCCGCCCCGCTTGCGGAATGGCAGCGCCGGCTGGAGACCTCCATCCTGAAGGGAATGAAAAAAGCGGGAGATCCGCTGCTGCCGTATGTCTTTCCGCGGGAAGGACGCGACCTCAGCAAGGGGTTCGTCGACTGGGCCTCCCCGCCGCGCCTGAGTACCGGCTACGCGGCGGTGCGCAACCGCGGCAACCTGCTCATCGAAACACACATGCTCAAACCGTACAAGGATCGCGTCACCGCCACCTACCGCCTGCTGGTCGAAGTGCTGCGCTTCATGAACGACAACGACGGCGACCTCCATGACGCTATTGAGGACGCGGAAGAAAAAGATAAACGACGCATCGTGAAGGCTGATACCACGGCCTTCCCCCTGCGCTTCCGCAGCGTGGGACAAAACCGGACCATCTCCTTCCTCGGCTATGAGATGCGATTGGTGCAAAGCGGAATTTCCGGTGATGAATATCCGGTCTGGGATCACACGAAGCCCGTCACCGTCGAACTCCCCTTCCACGGCGACGTGCGTCCGGTCGCATGGACCCGCCTGCCGCGGTACTATCTCATTCCACAGGAATGGCCCTCCATCATCAACCTGCTGCACCAGCACGGCGTGCGTCTGCACCGGTTGACCGCCGATGTGACCGTCCCCGTGGAGCGCGGCGTGTTCTCCGACGCGAAATGGCGCGACCGTCCGTATGAAGGACGTTTCACCGTCAACTGCACAACCACCTGGCGGAACGACACGGTGACCTGGCCCGCCGGCACCTGGGTGGTGGACCTCGCGCAACCGGCCATGCGCGTCGCCGTGAATCTGCTCGAACCCGACGCGCCGGACTCCTTCGTGTTCTGGGGATTTTTCACCCCGGTGTTCGAGCAGAAAGAATATTTCGAGGACTATGTCATGGAAAGCGTCGCCGCCGACATGCTCGCGCGCGACACCACACTGCGCGCGGAGTTCGAGGCGAAGCTCGCTGCCGACAGCGCCTTTGCCGCCAGTCCCCGCGCGCGCCTGACCTTTTTCTACGAACGCTCGCCGTGGTTCGACCAGGCGATGAATGTGTATCCGGTGGGACGGGTGATGCGGTATGTGGTGTTGCCGGTTATAAATGACAGATGACAAATGACAAATGACAGATGACAGATGACAGATGAAAAATGACAGATGCAGATGCGTTGGATTCATTGATAATTGATCATGTTCATGGCAATTTGCTATTCGCTTCAAGCCATCAGACATTTGTTATCTGTCATTTGTCATTTTTCATCTGTCATTTGTCATCTGAAATCAGCCATCCGCTATCAGCCATGAGAACCACATGACCCCCGACATGCTCATCGTCATCGCGATACTGCTCGCGGCGCTCGTGCTGTTCGTGACCGAGCGCATCGGTGTGGATCTCACGGCGTTGTCGGTCATGGCTGCGCTGCTGCTGACGGGCATCCTCACTCCTGCGGAGGGACTCTCGGGTTTCAGCAACGCGGCCACGGTGGTGGTCGCCGCGATGTTTGTCATCAGCGCCGCGCTGCGCGGCACCGGCGCGGTCGACGCGCTGGCAAGCTTCACCTCGCGCATGTACGAAAAAAATATCCTGACGGGACTGACGCTGACGTTGATTGTTGTCGGCGCGCTGTCGGCGCTGATGAACAACACGCCCGTCGTTGCGGTGTTCATCCCCGTCATGCTCGGCGTCGCGCAGGATCGCGGCGTGAGTCCCTCGAAGCTCCTGATGCCAATGTCCTTTGCCGCCATGCTCGGCGGCATCACCACGCTCATCGGTTCCTCCACCAACCTGCTCATCAGCGCCGTTGCCGCGGACCACGGACTCGGCGCGTTCGGCATGTTCGAATACACCGCTGCCGGCGCCGTGCTGTTTGTTGTCGGTGCGATCTACCTGCTCACCGTGGGCTTCCGTCTGATACCCGTTCGGGGAGAACAGACGGAATTGACCGATCGCTTCTCGATGAAGGAATATCTCACCGATGTCGTGCTGCTGCCGGAATCGTCTTCGGTGGGAACAACCGTGGCGAAGTCGCCGCTGGCAAGGGAATTGGACATGGACATCCTCGAAGTCATGCGCGATGGCAGGCGCGTACGCGGGCGTGTCGAACGTGTGGAACTGCGCTCCGGGGACGTTCTGCGTGTGCGCGGGGATCTCAAGCAGATACGCGCCGTGCAGAAGCGCACCGGCTGCGTGCTGCAGGCCAACGCGGCGCTGCACGACAAGGATTTCGAGGCCGACGATCTCGTGCTGCTCGAGGTCATCGTGGCCCCGAATTCCCCGCTCGTCGGCACCACCATTCGCAGCGCCCGTTTCCGCAACGTCTTCCGCGCCAATGCGCTGGCCATACGCCATAACGGACGCCTGCAACGCAGCGGCTTCCGCGACATGCGCCTAACCGCGGGCGACGCCCTGCTCGTGGAGGTCGCGCGTGAAGACGCCGACGCCATCAAGACCAACCGCAATTTCGTTGTTGCCTCGGAGATTCCCGTTCCCACCCTGCGCAAGCGCCACCTCATTCCCGCCATCGCCATCGGCCTCGGCGTGATCGGCGTCAGCGCACTGGAGATTCTTCCCATCACCATCGCGGCAGTCGTCGGTTGCATCCTCCTGGTGCTCACGCGCTGCATCACGCTGGAGGAGGCCTACCAGGCCATCGAGTGGAAAGTCATTTTCCTTCTCGGCGGCATCATCTCCCTCGGTATCGCGATGGAGAAAACCGGCCTCGCCGCGCTGCTGTCGGAGCAGATCATCTCGATTGTCGGCGGGTACGGTCCCACGGCCGTCGTCGCCGTGCTGTACACCGTCACCGCGCTGCTGACCACCATCATGTCCAACAACGCCACCGGCCTGCTGCTCGCGCCCGTGGCCATCGCCGCGGCGGAATCGATGGGCGTCGACGCGCGTCCGATGCTCATGGCCGTGCTCTTCGCCGCCTCGGCCAGCTTCATGACGCCCGTCGGCTACCAAACCAATACGATGATCTACGGCGTCGGGCAGTACCGGTTTTCGGACTTCCTGCGCGTGGGCACGCCGCTCAACCTGCTGCTGCTTGCCGTGTCGACGCTGATCATCCCGTTCTTTTTCCCATTCTGAGGAGGCCGCCATGGATCAGGTTCTGACCTTCGTCCGTGACATCATCAACTGGCTTGAAATCCCCCTGTTCTCCCTCGGGAAGAGCCCTATCACCGTGTGGACCATCATCGCCCTGATCCTGCTGATCATAATGCTGCATCTCGTCACCACGCGCGTGCAGCGCCTGGTCACCGACAAGCTGATGGCGAAAAACAAATATGACATCGGCGTGCGCGTGGCGACGGGATCGATTGTCCGTTATGCCGTCCTCACCATCGGAATCATCATGATCCTCCAGATCGTCGGCTTGGACCTCAGCACGCTGACCATCCTGCTCGGTGCCCTCGGTGTCGGTATCGGTTTTGGTCTGCAGTCCGTCACCAACAATTTCGTGAGCGGCCTGATCATCCTTTTCGAGCGGCCGGTGAAAGTCGGTGACCGCGTGGAGGTCATCAATGGCATCGCCGGCAATGTTGTGAGCATCTCCATCCGCGCCACGCAGATCATCACCAACGACAACATCTCCATCATCGTCCCCAACAGCGAATTCATCTCCAACACCGTGATCAACTGGAGCCACAGCGAACGCGCCGTGCGCTTCAATTTCGAAATCGGCGTAGCCTACGGCGAAGACCCCGAAGTCGTGCGCGAGATTCTCCTGGAAATCGCGAACGCGAACAGCGGCGTGATCAGGGAAAGGAAATCCGACGTGCTGCTCAAGGAATTCGGCGACAGCTCCATCGTCTTCATCCTTCGCGTGTGGACGCAGGAATACGCCGATCGTCCGGGCGTGCTGCACAGCCAGATCAACTACGAAATCGCCCGCCGCTTCAAGGAAAAAGGGATACAGATACCCTTTCCCCAGCGCGACGTACACATCATCCCCCCGCCAGAACCCGAAGAATAACCCCCGTGAACCGCATCCCCAGCGCTTCCGCCTTGTCCGTGCGGAGGCTGCAGTCGTCGATGGGACCAAGGGGAGCGGGACGCGGCAGCAGTGTGTCGACAATGCAGTCGGGGGAAAGGCCGAAGGCAGCCGCGACACGTCGTCCGAGGTCGTGCCGATTGTAGCGGTCCGGTCCGGCCGCATGATAGACGCCACCTTCCGCATCCTGCGTGAACAGCAGTTCCACCAGCCGCGCGACGTCCGGAGCGTACAGCGGGGTACGATATTGATTGGTGTACAGCCGCAGCGGCTCCTGCTTCCGCAGGGCGTCCAGCGTCCATGAGAGGAAGGAACCCGGCCTGCCGCCGGCATCCAGTCCGTACATCAGCGCCGTACGGATGATCCATGCTTCCGGCATCACCGCGCGAAGCGCGTTCTCCGCCTCGACCTTGGTCGCGGCATAGAGGGAAAGCGGAGAAACCGCATCATCCTCCCCGTACGGCGCATGGTCTCCGTCGAAAACGAGATCAGTGGAAATGAAGACAAACCGCGCGCCCTGCGAATGTGCGGCTTCCGCAAGTCCGCGCGTCGCCTCGACGTTCACCCTCCGGGCCCATGCGGGATCCGCATCGCATTGCGCCCGTCCCGACACTGCCGCGCAATGCACCACCAGATCCGGCCGCACATCCGCCAGCAATGTCCCCGCCGACGCCATCGCCAGTTCGACAGACACGCTGCGATGCAGCGCCGACATATCCGGCTCCCGCACATGCCAGGTCCCCGTCACCTCATATCCGGATGAATGAAAATATCGGGACAGGTTGGAACCCAGGAAGCCTGCGGAGCCCGTGATCAATATGCTTGTGTGTGTTGACATGATCATCCGAACCAGGTATGAAAATGACAAATTACAAATGACAAATGACAGATGTCATCTGTCATTCACAATCTGTCATTTGTCATTTGTCATTCTGCCATTACATTGCGGGGACAGGAAAAGGTGATCGAAACAATGAAGCCCGAAAAATTCAAACTGATTTCCGAATACAAACCCACGGGAGATCAACCCGAGGCGATCCGGCAGCTTATCGAGGGGGTGGAGCGCGGTGACCGCTACCAGACGCTGCTGGGGGTGACGGGCAGCGGCAAGACCTTCACGATCTCGAATGTGATCGCGGCGGTGAACCGTCCCACGCTCATCATCTCGCACAACAAGACGCTGGCGGCGCAGTTGTATGCGGAGTTCAAGAGCTTTTTCCCCGAGAACGCGGTGGAGTTCTTCATTTCCTACTATGATTACTATCAACCCGAGGCGTATATCCCGACGACGGACACCTACATCGAAAAGGACATGTCCATCAACGACGAGATCGACCGCCTGCGGCTGAAAGCGACGACGTCGCTGATCGAAGGACGCCGTGACGTGATCATCATCGCGTCGGTCTCGTGCATTTACGGTATCGGGTCGAAGGACAATTACGCAAACCAGATGGTGATGATCCGCCGCGGGGATGTCATTCCGCGCAACGACCTGCTGCGCAAGCTGACGGACATCCACTACCTGCGCAACGACTTCGATTTCTCCCGCGGCACCTTCCGCGTGCGGGGAGATGTGATCGAAATCATCCAGGCCTTCGAGGCGGATGAAGTGCTGCGCGTGGAATTCTTCGGCGATGAAATCGACGCCCTGTCGCTGGTCGATCGGTTGACGGGAAAGGTGGTGGAGAAAATCGAGGAGGCGGTTGTGTATCCCGCCAAGCACTTTCTCACCACGGAAGAAGAACTCAAACGCGCCATCCATGACATCGAAGTCGAGCTGGAAGAACGGCTGGAATATTTCCGCGGCTGCGGGAAATTCCTCGAAGCCCAACGACTCGAACAGCGCACGCGCTACGACCTCGAGATGATGAAGGAAATCGGCTACTGCTCGGGCGTGGAGAATTATTCCCGGCACCTGGCGGGACGCCAGCCCGGCGAACGACCCGAATGTCTGATTGATTATTTCCCCGAGGATTTCCTCCTGGTCATCGATGAATCCCACCAGACCCTGCCGCAGGTGCGCGCGATGTACAATGGCGACCGCATGCGCAAGGAGACGCTGATCGAGCACGGCTTCCGCCTCCCTTCGGCGCTGGATAACCGTCCGCAGAAATACGACGAATTCGAATCCCTCATCCACCAGTGCGTGTATGTCAGCGCCACGCCGACGGCGTACGAACTGCAGCAGTCCGGGGGCGTCGTGGTCGAACAGATCATTCGTCCCACCGGCCTGCTCGACCCGCCGATGGATGTGCGTCCCATTCGCAACCAGATCGACGATCTCATTGCGGAGATCCGCCTGCGCGCCGCACGCAGCGAACGCGTGCTGGTCACGACGCTGACCAAACGCATGTCGGAGGACCTCACCGAATACCTCGACAACATCGGCATCCGCGTGCGCTACATGCATTCCGATATCGACTCGCTCGAACGTGTGGAAATCCTGCGCGAGCTGCGCCTCGGCAATTTCGATGTGCTGGTCGGAGTGAACCTGCTGCGCGAAGGCCTCGATCTCCCGGAGGTTTCCCTCGTGGCCATACTCGATGCGGACAAGGAGGGCTTCCTCCGCAGTGAAAGCGCCATCATGCAGATCGCCGGCCGCACCGCGCGGAATGCAGGCGGACTCGTCATCATGTACGCCGACCGCATCACCAACAGCATGCAGCGCGTGATCGACGAAACCACCCGACGCCGCGTCCTGCAGGTGGCCTACAACACCGAGCACGGTATCAATCCCGAGACCATCCGCAAGACCATGGACGAAATCCTCCACGCCACCGCCATCGCCGACGTCAAGACCAAACGCGACCAGCGGCTCGCGGAGAAAAGGCCCAAGCTCGTCGCCGAGCCCATCCTCCGCTTCATGACGAAGGAACAGAAAGCCGAACTCATCGAACAGCTCCGCGGCGAGATGCGCGAGGCAGCGAAGGATCTCGAGTACGAGCGCGCCGCCCAGCTCCGCGACGAAATCGCACGACTGGAGCAGCAGAAAGGGTAGCGGCCTGCGGCCGCTACCCTTTCTGCTGCGCGGTAGGCTGTACGCTTTACGCCGTACGCAATGGCTTACAGCGTAAAGCTTACAGCGTACGGCGTAAAGCGTACAGCGTACAGCTTACAGCGTACGGCATACCCTCGCCTGTCACCGATTAATTGTGTATACTGTAGTGATATACACAACACAATCGAAGAAACAATGACCGACTCTACCTCCGACGTGCTCTTCGAGCCCGCCAATCCGCTTCCCGACTTTTCCTTTGACCAACTGCCCGAGGGATTGCGTGAACGCGTGGCGAAACTGGGCTGGGACGACCCGATGCCCGTGCAGCGCAAGGCGATTCCGTATCTGCTGGCGCGTCGCGACATCATCGTGCAGGCCCGCACGGGCAGCGGAAAAACCGCCGCCTACCTGCTTCCCATCATCGAGACCATTGTCCCCGAAAACCTCTGGTGCCAGGCGCTGGTGCTGGTGCCGACACGGGAACTCGCCCGCCAGGTGCATGCGGTCCTCCTGGAGCTGACCGAAGGCAGTCCGATCCGCAGTGCGTTGCTCTACGGCGGCGTGCGCTACGGCAGCCAGCTCAAGGATCTCAAGGACGGCGCACAGATCATCATCGGCACCCCCGGCCGCATCCTCGATCACGTCTACCGCGGCACGCTTACGCTGATGCAGCTGCAGACACTGATCTTTGACGAAGCCGACGAGATGCTGTCGATGGGCTTCTATCCGTCCATGCGCAAGCTCAAACGGCAGATGCCCGAGAAGCGCAACTCCTACATGTTCAGCGCCACCATGCCGTATCATGTCGAGCAGCTTGCGCGGGAATTCCTCCGCAAGCCCGACCGGCTTTCGCTGAGCAAGGGCAATCAGTCCGTCACCGAACTCGATCACCGCTACTACCTCGCACAGACGCTGCAGAAGGACCGCGCGCTCATCCGCATTCTCGAATACGAAAATCCGGAATCCGCGATTATCTTCACCAACACCAAGCGCAACGCGGAATATCTCTCCGCCTTCCTGAAGAATTACGGCATCGACGCGCAGCATCTGACCGGAGACCTGCCGCAGACCAAGCGCGAACAGGTGATGGGACGCCTGCGTTCGGGCGAACTGCGTTTCCTGATCGCCACCGACGTGGCCGCCCGCGGCATCGACATCAGCGATCTCAGCCATGTCATTCTCTACGACATCCCCGAGCATGTGGAAGTGTATGTGCATCGTTCCGGCCGCACCGCGCGTGCGGGCAAGACCGGCACCGCCATCACGCTCTGCGAGAAAATCGAGGAGAGCAAGCTGCTCGGCATCGCCAAGCGCTACGGCTTCATCGTGGAGCAGTACGAACTGCCAAGCGATGACGAGATCGAGCAGCGTCTCACCGAGCGCCTCGTCGTGCGACTCGAAGACCAGCTCAACGACCTGGGCATGATGGAGCGCGAGCGCGTGCGCCGCTTCCTTCCGATCGCCGAATTCCTCGGGACCGACGACGAAATGCGCATGCTCATCGCCATGCTGCTCGACGAGAGCTATCAGAGCGGCCTTGCCGCGCGCCTGTATGACGGACCCGTCCGTCCTCTCCCCGACGACACCTCTCCCACCCCGCCAAAGGATGGCCACGGCGGCGAGGAAGGCGATGGCGACGTTGACGGCGAGAAGAAAAAGAAAAAGCGCCGCCGTGGCGGCAAGAAAAAGAAATCCGGCGAGGGTCCGTCCGAGGACTGAAGGCGCCGGCAGCAAATAAAAAAACGCGTCGCGGATTTTTTCCGTGACGCGTTCTGCATTTCGGGGGAAAGGGAATTCGCCGTCAGGCGGTTTTTTTCTGTTCCTTGATCGTGTACACCGGCTCGGCGCCGTTTTCAATGGTGTCGCGTGTGATGAAGCAGCGGGTCACATGCTCCTTCGAGGGAAGGCTGTACATGATTTCCATCATCGCGCGTTCCATGATCGCACGCAGCGCACGTGCGCCTGTGCCGCGTTCCAGCGCGCGGTCGACCAGCGCATCGAGGGCCTCGTGGTCGAATTCAAGGGAGACGCCTTCCATCTCGAACAGACGCATGTACTGTTTGACCAGTGCGTTTTTCGGCTGTGTGAGAATGTTGAGCAGTCCCTCGCGCGAGATCGGATGCAGCGACGACATCACCGGCAGACGGCCGATGAGTTCGGGAATGAGTCCGAAGCGCAGCAGGTCGTCCGGCTCGACATGTGTCAGCACATACTGCCGTTCGGCCTTGTTGAGCGTCAGCATGTCCGACCCGAACCCGACGGGGTTTTTTCCGATGCGGCGCTGGATGATGTTTTCGAGTCCCTCGAACGCCCCACCGCAGACAAAAAGGATGTCGCGGGTGTCAATGTTGATCAACGGCTGCTCGGGATGCTTGCGTCCACCTTTGGGCGGAACGCCGACGATCGAGCCCTCGAGGATTTTCAGCAGCGCCTGCTGCACACCTTCGCCGGACACATCGCGGGTGATGGAGACGTTTTCGCTTTTGCGCGCGATCTTGTCGATTTCGTCGAGGTAGATGATGCCCTGCTCGGCGCGCTGCACGTTGTATTCGGCGTTCTGCAGCAGATGCACGAGGATGGACTCCACGTCGTCGCCCACGTAGCCGGATTCGGTCAGCGTGGTGGCGTCGGCGATGGCAAACGGCACATCGAGAATGCGCGCCAGCGTGCGCGCCAGCAGCGTCTTGCCCGTGCCTGTCGGACCGATGAGCACGATATTGCTCTTCTCGATCTCCACGTCCGAATCACCAAAGGCCTGCTTTGCCTCGAGTCGCTTGTAGTGGTTGTACACCGCCACGGAAAGCGTTTTCTTCGCCGAATCCTGGCCGACCACATACTCGTCCAGCGCCTTCTTGATCTGCGCCGGCGTCTTCAGTCCGCGACTCTTCGCCGCCGGCGTGGAAAACGCCGCCGAGTTGTTGCGGAGGATGTCCACCGAACTCATCACACAGTGATTGCAGATGTACACGCCCGGTCCGGCGATGATGCTGTCCACATCCTTCGACGACC
>JAGTUZ010000321.1 GCA_018224415.1 Bacteroidota bacterium
TCGCAGACTGATCCAGATCACGATGCCCGCGACGACGGCGGCGGCGATGGCATCGGCTTCGGGGAAGCCGATCAGCACGCTCACCAGTCCGACAAGCACGACGAGGGAGCTGTAGATGTCCGTGCTGAAATGGAGAGCATCGGCTTCCAGCGCCTGGGAATTGTATTTCCGGGCGACACGCATCAGCGCCCGAGAACGGCTGATGTCCACGACGATGCTGATCCCAATGACAACGAAGGCCCACACGTTGACGTCAACGTGAATTCCCCCGGTGCTGAGTCTGTCATACGCCTCATAGAGAATCCAGCCGCAGGTCGCCAACAACAGAAGCGTCTCGACCAGTGCGCTGAGATTTTCGATCTTACCATGTCCGAACTGATGGTCGGCGTCCGGCGGCCTGTCGGCCACGCGAACGGCAAAAAAGGTGATCATCGCCGCAAGAAGATCGAGAGCCGAATGCAAGGCCTCGGAAAGGATACCGAGAGAACCGGTCCACAATCCCACGAGGAGTTTCATCGTGGTGAGCAGGATCGCGGCGAACACCGATGTCAGTGCAACGCGACGCTTTTCTGCGGTCATCACGGCGAGGTCAGGTGGGGGAATCACGGGATGCATGACACGAAACTACGGAAATTTCCACATAAGACGAATATCAGGCAGCAGAGGAATATCCCTTCAGAGGAATATCTCCTTCGCATTGCCAAACGCACAAGGGTGATTCCCCGGCGCTTCTTGCCGTGGGACGATGCATGCAGTATGTTATTCGTTCACGACACCGATCACCGACAAGAACAAGACCATGCTTCACTGCTCCTCCCATCCGCTGATCGCCCGGGAAATGACCGTTCTTCGCGACTCCCGCACGCCACCCGACGCCTTCCGTCGTGCGCTGCACCGTGCCTCGCAGTTTCTCGCGGTGGAGGCGACCTCGCAGCTGGAGTTGGACGACGTCGAAGTGGATACTCCGCTCGAACGCACAGCCGCAAAACGTCTGCGGCATCCGGTGATTCTCGTCCCGGTTCTGCGTGCAGGATTGGGCATGGTCGAGGCGTTTCTCCAGATGATTCCGGAAGCACATGTCGGACATATCGGCCTGTATCGCAACGAGCAGACGCTGCAGCCGGTCGAATACTACGCCCGCTATCCGGAGCGGATTTCCGATGCAGATGTGTTCATCCTCGACCCGATGCTTGCAACGGGAGGGAGTGCAGTCGCCGCGGCCGAAATCCTCCGTCGTCAGGGCGCCTCACGCGTGCGTCTCGTCGTACTGGTCGCCGCGCCGGAAGGAGTGCAACGAATGCAGGATGCGTTTCCCGACATCGACATCCACACTGCTGCCCTGGACCGTGGTCTGAATGAACACGGGTATATCGTACCAGGCCTCGGCGACGCTGGTGACCGCGTGTTCGGAACAGGTGCAGCACAGGGATGACAGGAAGCCCCCGCATGGCAGGAAGCCCCCGCATGGCAGGGCGGGGCGTTCTGCGGCAGCGCATTACCTCGCTGTCAGGACGTCTGCGATCACCGGGACCGGTCTCCTTCGTTGTGGCGCTCCTGCTTCATGCGCTGGTCCTGTTCTTCGCCGTATTGCTTCGTCTCCCTGATCCACCATCCCGTCAGAAAAGCGTGGAGGTCCGCCTGTACACAGAGCGCGAGGCCAGGACAGAGGAAAGACGGCAGACACGTCCGCTGCCGCCCTCTCGTCCGCTGCCGCCCTCTCGTCCGCTGCCGCCCTCTCGTCCGCTGCCTCCTTCACCGGCTCGCGCAACGGAGACCGCATCCGCGCCGGTTTTGGTCGATGCCCGACAGGATGTCTCGCCTGTCGACAGCAGCCACGCAGAGAGGACCGAAGAAATCCGTTCGGTACTGGATCGGTCCGTGGATCCGGAGCGTGCGTGGGAGGTGCTTGATGAACTCCTGCGACAATACCCGCAATACAGGGAATCGGTTGTGCGCGAAATGATCGCCGGCAGCGGGTTGATGCCGGACACGCTGACACGGGCCGACCTCCATCTCGATTTGATCTTTCGAAAGGGAATCAAGCCGAGCTGGGGACGGCAGCGCGAAGCCATTGAACAGGCGTTCCGCAGTTATGATCCGGTGATGGGGTGGACGAACAAGGGAGGGTACGGTCCGTCGGTGAACGTGTTGGGACTGCTGAAATTCCTGATCGATCTCATCGAAGGAAAAGACTGAAGCATACTGAGCTGAAAATGAAAAAGGCGGCCGGAGCCGCCTTTTTCATTTCGTATGATCGGATCGGGCGTCAGCGCGCGAGGGTCATGCGGATACTGGTGACATTGTCACCCGATCGCAGCACGGCCACGTAGCTGCCGCTCGCCATATCGGAAGCGTCGAAGGATACGAGATGCGTCCCTGCGCCACGATAGCCGTCGACAAGCGTTGCGACCTCGCGACCGAGCGCATCGTGCACCGTCAGGCTGACGTCGCCGGCAGCCGGGAGGGTAAACGACAGGGTCGTCGAGGGATTGAAGGGATTCGGGTAGTTCTGCTTCAATTCGAACGCCGCGGGCGTGGGGATACGCTCGGTGGACGTAAGGATGCTGAACTCCACTTCCACGGGGTCCGATACATTGATGCCATCATTGGCCACGACGCGCAGCATGTATCCGGAGCGGTTTTTCACGCCGAATATCGAATCGGCGGTTGCTTCGTTCTCGAACTGAATAGTGCTCCATGTCGTACCGCGATTCGTGCTCAGCCACACCGTGTACCAGAACTGCGTCTCGCCGTCAGGATCCGTGGCGCTCCAGCGGGCCTGGAATCTCTCAGCCTTCACGTCTTCCATGTTGGATGGGAATTCGATGGCGACCACCGGTTTGTTCTGTGAGATAATGCGCTCGGCAACGATGTTGCCGCCTTCCTCGACCACGACCTTGCGGGCGTTGTCGGGGCAGGGAACCACGAAGCCGAAATGCTCGCGCTCCATCAGAGGATCGGGAGCCGTCTGCGAGTCGACCTCGTCGAGACCGAGGGCGCGGAAGGTCGGGTGGTAGAGATAGGTCGCGATTTCCTGGTCACCGGCGTCGAGCACCCTGAAGGTATGCGTCGCGTAGCTCGCGGGGAGCATCGACGACGGCATGGCATTCTCGACGCGCGCCCACGGACCGAAGCTGATTGCACGGCTCGTGCTGTCGATCACGCCTTCGATGAAGACGGCTTTCTCGACGGGCGCTTTCTTCAGGCCGGACGGTGTGCCAGTGAACTGGGCCACGTTGCCGAGCAGGGCGTTGTAATCGATGTCGTTGACCCAGATGTAGAAGTCGAAGGAGGTCACGTCGGGCAGCTGGCTGCCTCCCATGAAGCACTTGGCCTTCATGCGACGGGAAACCTTGTTGTCGAGGAAGTTGCTGACAATGCGGTTGTAACGGATGTCGTAGCCGTCGACGACATCGATGCCGATAAAGTTCTCGTGGTACTGTTCCTTCATGTTGGTGTTGCCAGGATCGAGATCCTGACGACGGAGCGCAAAGGAATGGCCAAGCGAATGGGCGGCATGCTTCCAGTGATCAACGGCGGAGACCATGAAGTCCCAGGTACCCGACCATGACAGCGTCTGCGAGGCGCCATGGTTGAATTCCTGCCTGTCGAGTTTGGTCTCGAACCAATCCGGGGCCACGCCGAGCAGGTAGCGGTCGGAAGCGGGATTCGCAAGCACCATCTGCTTGTACACCTTGGTCAGGTAGGGCTGCCAGGTTTCCTGCAGCAGCGTGTCTGCGGCACCGATATAGCCGTAATCGGCAATATCGGTCGCGGTTGTGAACTGCGCCTGTCCAACGGACATCGGCCATGCGGCTTCAAGGAAGGAGGCGGTGGAATCCGCCCACGCCTTGACGCGGCTGGCGTTGCCGAAGCCCTCGGCGCCCTGCACGAAGACGCGCAATGCGGAGGTCCCGTCGTTTCCATACATCGTGGTTTTGGCCACGGCGAAGGCGGACTGGCTGTTGTTGAGTTCGTTCGCTTCGACGATGCGTCCCTTGTTGTTGCCGGGCTCGGTTGGGTCGACCGTCACCACGGCCTCAACGTTTCCGGTGCCGAATCCGAGTTCGTCGACAAAGAACACAACGGTGATCGGCGTGGTTTTCGGCATGGTCAGCTCGGTCAGCGGATTTTCCATGCTGTAATCAACGCCGATGTTGTCACGATTGAGGATGTAGAAGGTCTCATATACGTTGCCGTTGGCGCCTACGACGATCTTGAACGGTGTTGTGACAGGTTCGGAGGCGAGGATGGTTGCCTTGACCGCGAAGCCCTTGCCGGGCACGATATTGTTCTCGGCATTGAGAACCTGGACGAGTTCGGGCCGATACACTTCGAGGTCCGGACCAGACTGCTTCTCGATGGTCAGGAAGAATGATTTTGCGATGCACTGCAGATCCGTCGTGAAATAGGCGGCCATGCCCGTGACCTGCGAGTACTTCTGCGGTACCTTGATGGTGAAGCTGAACCGGCCCTGCGCATCTGTTGTCACTTGTCCGATATACAGGGTGTCGCCCTGCACTTCAAACCGATAGCGGATCACCACGCCGGCGGAATCCTGGCCGGTGAGCGTGTTGAAGAAATGGCCGGAGAATGTGATGGAGTCCTCGCCATTGGCGATGATTTTCATCTTGCTCGGAATGATATCACCCCAGTAGCTCGATTCCGGGTAATCGATACGCAGGAAGGGATCGATATAGACCTTGCCCATGGTGGCGCGTTCGCCGGGCTTCGGTCCTTCGCAACGGCCCCAGTAGTTGTAACGGGCGTCAATCGAGTCGGCCTGGAAATTCGACACGTTGCCGATTGCGTCGTTATTGCGGACGAAGTGGTTGTAATTGACATGCACGCCCTTGATATCCGCCGGATCGAAGCCGCCGGCGAAGGGCGAGATGTTGAGCGTCGCGTAATTCTCCAAGGTGTTGTAACGCACAACGGTTTTGTTGCTGAGCGAAACGTTTCCGTCGATGATGTTGCAGTTCTCCACCGAGGTCGGCATTCCCGCCGGCTGGATGGTGATCTGTCCCTTGTTCACCTCGCTGTTCCTGATGTTGCTCGTTACAATCGTGGAGTTGAAATCGAGCTTGCAGTCATCGGCCGTATGCACGCCCCACATCTGGCCTTCCTGGGTCAGATAGCACTTCGTCGCGAAAATCTTGTTTCCCTCGTGCTTGATATAGGCGTAATCGTTCCGCTGGTTCGCTGTCACCCAGTTGAGGGTGACATTGTTGAAATGCGACTCCGTTTCCGTGTTATAAATAAACACATCTGAGCCGATGAACGTGAAGTCCTTGAGGGGACCGACCTGGCCCCAACAGAAAATGTTGATGTCGTTGAGACGGCCGCCTGAAGCGCTGAACTTGCCGTGCCAGGTCTGTGCGGGGTTGTCGCTGCCGTAGACCTTGATGGCAGAGAGTGTGCCGGCCGTACCGAGAATCCACGAGATGTCCGCGCCCTTGGCGAAATGGAGATCACCGCCGGGATAGACGAAAATGGAGTCGACCATGTCGGTCTGGATGTTGATGGTGTCCGGACGGAACAGCAGTCCCTGCATGTCACCGCCCATGAATACACCGTTGATGAGATTGCCGTCGAGGAAGCCGCCTCCTGTACGGTACGCACGGTACTGGTACTGATACTGGTTCCCCTTGATCTGTCCGTAATCCGTGATGATCTTCCCGTCGTTGGCGTTGAGATTCACCGTTCCGAGAATCTTCGCGCCGCGGTAGAACTCGACTTTCGAGAAGTTCGTGTTCGTCAGGTCCATCATCCAGATGTCGGAGCTGTTGTCGCCCACGTAAATGACGGCACCAAAGGGCTGTGCCTGCAGAATACCAAAATGGAACAGGACAGCAAGCAGAGGCAAGAAAACGGTAACAGCTCTGCGCATGGAGTACCTCAAAATTGATAGAAAAACTGCTATGTTCGTCTGTATCGGATGTTGTGTTGCGTCCGAGGAAACGAAGAAAAGGAATGGGACATCGGCCACCCCGGCGGCTGGGAAGACGAGAAGATATTCCGTCCTGAAAACTACTTCAAATATGCCGTTAAAATCAAGGCGAAAAGCAGAAAAGCCGGACGATTGATAGACATGCGTGCGCCGGTGCGTTTGCGTCCAATGCCGCTTGCGCGCAAGGATGAAGGTGCATAGATTCCAACATCGTTTACAATGGACCGAAATACATGATCGGAACGCCGCATATCCATCTCGAGACCGTCGATTCCACGAATCGTTATGCCAGGGACCTCCTTCGTGAGGAACCGGAAGAAGGAACGCTGGTCACGGCCGCCAAACAGACGGCCGGACGTGGTCGTCTCGATCGCCGCTGGCTGTCGGGAACAGGAGAAAACATCCTGGCCTCGATCATCCTTCGTCCGCCACGTGCGATGGAGGACTGGGGCGGACTCCCGTTGCTCGCCGGCCTCGCAGTCACCCGCGCGGTTCGTCGCATTGCGAACATCGAAGCCCACGTGAAATGGCCGAACGACGTGCTCGTCGAAGGCCGGAAACTCTGTGGGATTCTCGTCGAGTCGGGAGGCAGCGCAAACCGCGCCTGGGCGATCGTTGGCATCGGCGTCAATGTCAACCAGTCGGTTTTTGAAGGGGAATATCGGCTGCCGCCGACATCCCTTGCCCTGGAGTCCGGGAGACAGCAGGACCTGTCCTCCGTCCTCGCTGCCCTGTGCGAGGAGATCGAAACGCTTTACTTGGTATGGAAACGCGATGGCAATACCGCTGTACTGACGGCATGGAAAAGCGCCAGTCGCATGATCGGACGGCGTGTGACGGTCGAAGGACCCGAAGGATCCCGGGCGGGACGGGCCATCGATCTCGCGGAAGATGCCGCACTTATTGTCGAATGGGACGATGGGACCAGGGAGCCGGTCTATGCGGGCGATGTGACCGTGCGGGAGGAGCTTGCATGATCTATCTCGACCACGCCGCCACTACGGCGGTCGATCCTCGCGTTCTCCAGACGATGCTGCCGTTTCTCGGACAGGAATATGGAAATCCTTCGAGCATTCACGCTGCGGGACGCCGCGTGCGCGCGGCGATCGAAGAGGCGAGGGGAGAAGTCGCCGCACTTGTCGGGGCTTCGCCTGCGGAAATCGTTTTCACCAGCGGCGGCACCGAAGCCGACAACGCGGCGGTGCGTCTCGCCTGCATGATCGCAGGGGAACAGCGACATGAGATCATCACA
>JAGTUZ010000322.1 GCA_018224415.1 Bacteroidota bacterium
CCGCCGCCGCCTCAAGCACATGCCGTCCGACGAAGCCGGAGGCACCCGTGACAACAATGCCGGGAAGCGCGTGGTCCATGCTCATTCCCATTCCCTCCCTCTCCACCGGATACTCTTCAACCATATCGGACTCCTGGGATAACGCCCAAAGTACAATATATCTTTTTCCGACAATCTTTTCCAGTTATCACCCGTTATTCGCCCTTGACACGGGACGGCGCTTCCCTGCCTGCCGAAGTGCACGTCTGTCAGCGCCAGTGGAACGGATCGGTGATCTCTCGACGCATGACCCTGCTCATTGACAATAGCTGCCGGATCGTGTAAGTTGTCTGGCAGTGTCCCCAGTCATGTCGCGCAGAGAATGCACGAGAGGTGTCCAACCATTCGTGAGGTCCATGTGAACGGTATCGCGCGAAAAGTGTATTGAGTTCCGTATGCCGGGAATCCGAGGCATCCGGACCATGGGAGGGTTGCTGACGGCTGCCATACGGCTGCCCGCCACCACAGTGCTGATGACCACCGCACTGCTTATGGCCAGCGCAGTGCTTATGGCCGGGCTGCTGGTGGGCGCCGGGAATCCAGGCGGTGAGCCGGGCGGGAATCCAGGCGGTGAGCCGGGCGGTGAGCCGTCAACACGTTACATGGCTGCGGCGTACCCCTCCCTCATTCATCGGGGGTGTCTGGTCGAATTCCGTGTTGCGGCCGGCTGTGGGACGGACGACACCGCCCGATGCAACAGGCTGCTTTCCGAAGCAGTGCGAAGCATCGGACCGCGGCCGGACGAAGCGCGCGTGATCGTCGAGCGTGCTGCCGCGCTGGCGCGCACATCGGAATACATTCGGGGGATGGCGGTGGCGGGACTCCTCCGTGGCGTGCTGCTCGCCAGGGATGCACGTATCGCGGAAGCGCAACGGGAATGGCTGACAGCGCTGAAGTGGGCCGCGACGCTGGAACACGACTCGGTCGCGGCCGCACTGCACTGCCGGCTTGGCGAAAGCCGGCTCTTCGTCAGGGACACCGACAGCGCCGCCACTCACCTCTCCACTGCCCTTCGAATGTGGAGCGCACTCGGGCGGACACGCGAAGCGGGAGAAGCCCTGTTCTACCTCACGGTGACATGCAGACTTGCGGGCGACCGGGAAGGCCGCGCACGCTACGCCACACAACTTCGGGCACTTGCCCACAGCACCGCGCATCCGGGCATCAACGGACTCGCGGTCCTCCAGCGCGGCGACCTCCTGGTCGAGGCGGATTCCTGTGCGGCGGCGCTGCGATGCTTCCGCGAATCCCTGCGGCTCTTCACCGCGGCGTCGGAAGAGCTGATGCAGGCGGTCGCACTCATGCGACTCGGCGTCGCATTCAACCAACTCGGGGATCTCGACTCCGCGGCAGCCTGCTACGCGCGGTCTATCGAGATCCGGAAGAAGCATCACGACCGTCGCTTCCTCTTTGCGTCAATGAACAATCTCGGCAATATCCGCCAGCGCCAGGGTCGATTCGATACGGCACTGCAGGTGTTTATCGCCTCGCTCGAGCTGGCACGCACACTGGAAAGTCCGGCGTTTGTCACCCGCGCCCTGAACAATGTCGGCAGCATATACGCCCTGCGCGGGGAGAGCGAGAAAGCGCTGGCGCATTATCTCGAATCCAACCGCATCGCGACGTCGCGGGGGTTGGGACGTTTCACCGGGGAAACGGATATGAATATCGGACTTCTCTACCTGCAGCGCGGGGAAGCCGATTCTGCCCGCCTGCATCTCGAACGCAGCGTACGCGTCGCCCGTGCGGCGGGATTGCCCGCAAAGCAGCGCGAGTCGCTCATGTATCTCGGCGACGCGTTTCTGGCGCTCGGACAACGGCGGCGCGCGCGGGATTCCTATGCGTCGAGCCTGGCGATGAGCGAGGGAAGCGGAGACCTGAATAGCGTCGCGGAGGTCCTCCTCCGGATTTCAGACGCGGCAGCGGCCGATGCGGCAGCGGCCGATGCTGAATCGGATGAAACGGGAACGCGGGATGCAGTGCGCCATGCGGAACGCGCCCTCGCCATCGCGGATTCGATCTCCGCGCGCGAACTCACCCGTGCGGCGCTCGAACGCCTCGCCCCGCTTCAGGCACAGCTCGGTAATCTGCGCGAGAGCAACGCGCTGCTGCTTCGCCTGATCGCGGTGAAGGATTCGCTGCTCAACGCGGAAAATCTCAGAAGCATGAACGAACTGAGCGCCCGATACGAAACCGCCCGGCGCGAGAAGGAAATCGCCTTGCAGAAAAAGGATATCGAACTGAAGGAGGCCACGCTCGCCCGACAGCGCGCGGAACTCGCCCGGAAACGCATCGAGGAGGAACAGCGCGTCCAGACCATCGCCATGCAGGAAGCCGAACTCGAGCAGCAGCGAAGCGAATCGGCACGGCTCCGGCAACAAGGCGAATTGATGGAAGCGCAGAATCGCCTTCAGGAATCGCGACTCGAGAAGGAAAACCTCGCGCGCTGGGTCATGTTGGGTGGTGTGCTCGTGCTGCTCGTTCTCGTCGGACTGATCTATCGCCGGTACCTGGAGCGGCGGCGTACGAGCCAGCATCTTGCGGAAACGCTGGCCGAGTTGCGCCGCACGCAGGACCAGCTCGTCCATGCCGAAAAAATGGCGACGCTCGGAGAGATGACAGCCGGCGTCGCGCATGAGATCCGGAATCCGATGAATTTCGTCACGAATTTCGCGCGCATGGCGCGTGAACTTTCGGAAGAGGCGAGAGCCTCGCTCGCGGATGATGCAGAACAGCTCCCTTCCCTGTTAGGCGAACTCGAGGAAGCCACAAAAAAAATCGCCGAACATAGCGGTCGCGCAGAGAATATTGTTGCGGGCATGCTTATGCACGGCGGCACGAAATCCGGACTGCGTACGCTGCAGATTGTCGACCGACTGGTCGAGGACGCCGTGCAGCATGCCTGGCAGGCCTGGAGTGCGCGCACACCGGGGACGGGGCTCCGCGTCTCGTTCATTCCGGGACGCAACGTGGGCTCCGCACGCATGCTCCCGCAGGAAATGGCCCGTGTCGTTGTCAATCTTGTGCAAAATGCATTGCAGGCGGTGGCGGAGCGATCACGCACGGAAGACGGGAGCTTCGTCCCAACCGTGCAGGTCAGCACGCTCGGGAGCGAAGACGCAGTCGAAATCGTGGTGCAGGACAACGGCCCCGGCATTCCCGCGGCCATCGGCCGGAAAGTGTTCCAGCCATTCTTCACCACGAAATCAGCTTCCGAAGGTACAGGCCTGGGCCTCTCCATCGCCTATGACATCGTGGTCAAGGGACACGGCGGACGCATTGATTTTGATTGTCCCCAAGCAGGCGGCACGGTCTTTCACGTGTCACTGCCGCGGTGAAGAATTCCGCCCCCACTGTTCCGGATCACGCGCGGACGACCATCGCGATTCTCTCGCGGCTGATCAACGAGTCGTTGTCCATGAACACGACCGCCCCTCCTCCACGAAGGATTTTCTCGATGATGATGTCCACCACATCGTTGAATAATTCACGCAGCGCCATGGAGTCGAGAAACACGTGCGACTTGTGTTTTCCCGGTTCGCTGGTGTTCATGTGGTAATCATCCTCGACGTAGAGCGTGGATCCCGGATTGGCATCCGCTGCCACCCAGACATCATCGATGCCCGACACCACGTTCTTATGGACATCAGCCTCGGCGAGTGATCGCAACGCGTTGCTTGTGGCGCCCGAGATGGCATACTTGACGACCGGCCACACGATTTTTCCGAGATCCTCCGCCGAGGTCTGGCGGAAGTCTCCTTGAATCATGCCGATGATGACATCGTGATGTCGCGTCAGCGCGGTGAACGGATTAATGAAGTGGCGCTGTCCGACCAGTACCAGGCTGAGTGGATCCTGCGCGAAGTACTGGGAGAAGTGCAGATCCGTTTGATCGAGGAAATCACGCAGCTGCTTCTCTGTCAGGTCCGCGCCAGGGGAGGAGGGACGTTTTCCGGAGGGTGCGCCCGTACCAGCCGCTACGTCGTTGGGTTCCGAGTGGAATGGAAACGCGGTGTTCTGGATGTCGATGAGATCATCCCGGAATCCCTCGTAGAGCCGGGAGGTTTCGCTGCTGAGCGAAAGTATATAATAATGCGTGCTGAGTTTCATGATAGGTCCTTGCGCGTTGCGCCAGGTTCTGGGAATATATGGGGGGGCTTCGAAGCCGTTTGTGTTGCATCAGTCGTCCTATCGTGCCACCGGCCGGCAACATTGCCAACCAGAGTGGCTGAGTTTGCTTTTTGCCCTGCCGAAACGGGATGGACGGAACAGGACGGATACACCGTCGCTCATTCCGGGCAGGACGTACATTTGTTCTTCTCCACAATCGACGTACTCGATGGACTCCGACGCGCGTTCCTTCAACGAGGCGAGTTGTCGCGTGTATCTGCTGCCGGCCGCTTCCAGATAGGCCTTCGCCTGCTCGGGCTCGTACACGGCGACAGTCACCGCGGTCTGGACATTCGCGCTGAGCCGGTTGAATGCCTGCCGCGCGAAGTAGGGCGCAAAACCCTGCACGTCATCGTTGTCGCTGAATGCGGCCAGCTTCCCGAATGCGCGCAGATCGAAATAGGAGAGGTGGAGATTGTCTGGCGATGCGACGATGGTCCGCGCGAATGGCGCGAGCGCCGCGATGGTGTGCGGCGTCCCGCCGAAACAGGTCGAAAGCACCAGCATGTCGAACCGTGTGGTATCGCCGGTGAAGCCCTTCAACCCTGCGGCAAGATCCTGAACGTTGAAAACGCGTTCGGGGGTCGAGACATCGTATCCGCTACCATCGATTTCGGATATTTCATGACCGAAATAGAGAAAGAAATGATCGCGTTCCGCTCTCGCTGCCGTGGCATTCTTCATATACAGTGCCGTTTCAGCCGCGAAACGGGTTTCACCCGAGGAACGCCAGTATGGTTCACGTGCCTGAAGCACGCCCCGATTGTAGTAATGGAAATCACCGTCGGGAAGGGGGATGAAGTACAGAAGTTTTTCTGACGGACGCTGATGGAAAATGAATACTTCGGAATCCGTCAGCCGACGCGCCACCAGGGTCGCGTCACGCAGCGTGCGCAGGTCGGCACTGCGCGTCCGTCCGAGTGAATCATGATAGATATAATCCCCATCACCGTGGATGATGAAAACGATCGAGTGGCGTATCGGCGGCGGGGGAACCGCCGCTGCCGCCTTTTTTTCGAAGCTCAGCGACATCGTACCGCAAGCGGAAAGAAATAACGCGAGCGCCGCGCAGACGATGACCAGGGACCCTCCCGGTGATCGCTGCGCGACTCTCGCGCGATATGGTAGCAGTCGCTGAAACATGATTGCAGTGTGTCTTGCGGATTACAGTATGAGAACCAGCAGGATGACGATCAGCAGAACGGCGACCAGACTGACAGTGATATACTGGTCTGCCTGCTGCATGTCCTGAACGACGTAATCGCCGAAGGCGTTGAGTTGATTGTCAGCCACGCGCTCGAAGCCATTCATGCCTCCGAGTTCGTCCTGCTTCTCCTGCAGCGTCGCCCGCAGGAGCTTTGCGCCCGCACGGTCCTCGACGGAAACGAGATTGAAGTTCTCGATCCTGTCCAGTGCTTTTGTCATCGTCTCCAGGGAATTCCGGAGAATGTCGCGTTTCTGGGCGGGATTGTCCGTCGCCTTTACTTCACGCGACATGTTGTTGAAATGACTGCCAATATCGCCCGCGCCACCGGCAGACACTGCCTGCGTCATGGCGAATAAGACGATAAAAGCGCCAAGGATTGTCCGTACCATCATGGCTGTCTCCTTCAGGAAAAGTGAAATCGTTGCTCTTGATATATACGAGTTGACGGCACGGCGATCAATCGCCCAGAGGGATGGAAATCGGCTTCGTCCGATGGATGGAGACAAAACTCATCCCTGCGGCACGGCCGTTAAAAGGAGCGAGAATGTGTGTGAGGGGGAAGAGGAAAACGGGATAAAAACGGAAGGGAAACAGGAGGGGAAACGGAGCTTCTGTACAGAATCACCGGAGCATGTGCTCCGGTGTCACCGTTCTTCCTTGCGCATAAATGCGGCGATCTGCAGGCGGCTGTTGAG
The DNA here is from genome assembly GCA_018224415.1 of Bacteroidota bacterium. Lineage (GTDB taxonomy): Bacteria > Bacteroidota > Ignavibacteria > SZUA-365 > SZUA-365 > SZUA-365. Next base: position 6,112 of record JAGTUZ010000322.1, read on the forward strand.
CGTCAGCTTTTCGAGGATGTTGTGGACATGGCTCTTTACCGTATAGGTGGCGATGTGAAGCTCGGTGGCGATTTCCTTGTTGCTCATCCCCTCCGCGATCAACTGGACCACCTGCACTTCACGTTGCGTCAGCTGCGAGCCATTTTGCTGAAATGTCTTGCCCGCCTTGATGGCATCTTCGATGATCTGGTTGAAGAGGGACTCGGTCAGTATCGGAGGAAGCACGGTTTGTCCGGCAGCCACGGCCCTGATGGTAGCCACCCATTCAGCTGCGGTGGCGTTTTTCAGGATGAAGCCCCGTCCTCCGGCACGGACGAAATCGACGACATCCGTATACTCTGGGAGCACATCCATCGCAATGACGCGGGCTGTTGGCACTTCATCCCTGAGAAGTTCCATCAAAGCGATAGAGTCCTCCTTTTCGAGCCCGACGTCCAGCAGCACGATGTCGGGCGGTATGGCGAGCTTTTTCGCATTACGCACCACCTCCCCGTCATCCGCTCGCGCAACAACCACGAAGCCTTCCTGCTTCAGGAGCATGGCCTCGATCCCTTCCTGCAGAAGGATGTTGTCTTCGATCAGCAGGATGTGCGTTTTTCCGTTACCCTTGTCGGGTGGTGCGTTTGGTTTCATCAGATCACGTCCACTGTCTCATTGGCGAAAGAGGGGTAAAGGACCTTTCCCGCGGATAATTTACAGGACCACCCGATAAAAGTCAACAGATACGGGAGCTTCCCAGCGATTCCGGAAGCCACCGGTAAACGAAGTTGACACAAGGAATTGCGGGCGCGTTTGCCTGTCGGATTTTCGCAGACAGCCCTTTTCGAGCTACCGGAGCTGCATTGTTGCGTGGCATGTGGTGGGTATTCGGCCGGAGCGAGAGTAGTCCCCCGCCCATCCTGTCGATAATAGAGTCCCTCGACGTCGGGCAAGAGCGGAAGACCGACCCCGACAATGCTCAATGCGGCCGGTTTATGGGTGTGTCCGAGAAGGGGTATGTCCGAGAAGCTTGCCGTCGCTGTTGCGCACCGGCAGGGCCCAGACCAGATTGCGTGCGGTGATCACCGCCGCCACGCGTCCATGCCCGGGGGAGTCGAGCCAGGTGCCAAGCCCGAGAGACTTGCGCATGTAGTGCTTGATTCCGCTGAGGCCGGGCCAGACAATATATATTCACGATCGCCGCGCTGCCAGTTGTGTACCGATCCCCTGGATACTGGTAGAGTGACGATCGTGAAAGTTGGTCTATTCCGATACGCTGAGCCGATAGGTTCAGGACGGCGGCGTTGCGATGTCTTGGACCGCGGGAAGGAGTTATAACATCCCGCCGATCCCGATGGTGGTTGTATTACTGAAGAGACCAAAGGCGTTCAACAGCCACAATATGACCAAAATGACAACAACGATATTCAGAATCGATTTGATTTTTTTATCCATCGGAATGAACCGATTTATAAGGTAGAGGATCACTCCGACCACGACGAGCACAACAATAAGACTGACCAAACTCATGGAAACCTCCTGTATGATCCCTCACGCGGCGTGAGCTTCTGTTGAGGGATGTTCATCTGATTCAATAGTCCGCTCTCTTTACCTACTGTCGTTGACACAGGGGGATGACTCGAACCGGGAAAACGTATGGATGCTGGATGCGTTACTCCAATAGTACGAATTGCCGCGGATAGCGGCAATCGCCCAAAAGACTGAAACAGGGTGTAGTCCCTCTCCCCGCCCCGAAATCGAGTCTTTCGCCCCCTTCACACCTTGGCACTTTTCGCCGAATACCGAATCCTGGGCTCCAGAATAATAAACGGCCCGGAACCTTGATCCCGGGCCGTCTTGCATTGGGTTTGGGCACCGTAGTGCTCGTACACGCGGACGGACTCGAACCGACGACCCGCTGATTAAGAGTCAGCTGCTCTACCAACTGAGCTACGCGTGCACAACAAAAGTACGGCGCGCAGCGGAATTTTCCAAAATGAGATCGCGGTTTTTCGGGGAGATTTTCAAGATGCCTGTTCCAGGAATGAAAAACAAGCTGAATCAGCAAGGATCCCGAGGAATCTGATGATCCCGAGGAATCCGCCTCGCACCCCACTAAAACTGCTCGTCGTCAAACGCCAGCGCGATATGCGACACGCCATCCGACGCGCGCAGTTCGCGCAGCAGCGACTGACTGTGCCCCGCGTCGCGAAGCTGCACGTAGTAGGAGAACTGCATCGGACCCTCGCCGCGGCCGGCGCTGGCGCTGACGAGACGGTGGCGGCGACACCAGCGCTGCAGCACGGCGATGTACGGTGGATCGGCGTCGTTCTCGCTGTCGTAGCTGAACTGCAGGAAGTACTCCTTTCGCTGCGGCGCAAGCAGCGGCACGCGCGCGAGGATGAACACAACCGCGCCGATCAGCGGCGTGGCGACGAGGGCGATGGCCTGCGCGCCGGCGCCGGCGGCGAGTCCCGCCGCGAGCGCGAAGAAGATGAACACGATGTCGAGCGTCTCCTTGACCGCCGTGCGGAACCGGATGATGCTCATCGCCCCCACCAGGCCGAACGCCCGCGCGAGACTGTTGCCGATGATCATGATCACCATGGCGGTGATGAGCGTGAGCAGCACCATAGAACTGAGAAAGGACGGCGGATAGCCGGGGGCCGTGGACGTGCGCTTGTACAGCCAGGCGATGAAGAGCCCGCACAGCAGGGCGATGAGCAGGTTTGCGAGAATGTCGCCGACCGTCAGCGGGAAGA
>JAGTUZ010000323.1 GCA_018224415.1 Bacteroidota bacterium
CCACTGCCGATACCGACTTCCTGAGCAAGCACGGTGGAAACGCGATGGTGGATTATCTGGAAAAATACCCCGAGCTCGTTATTCTCTGGGCGGGTTACGCCTTCTCGCGCGACTACAATCAGGGCCGCGGCCATTACCACGCGATCGAGGACATCCGCAATACCCTGCGCACTGGCGTGCCGCAGCCGGCCACCTGCTGGAGTTGCAAGAGTACCGACGTACCACGTGTGATGGACGAGCGGGGACCGTGCGCATTCTATATGGATCCCTGGACGAATCTCGGTTCCGAAATCGTCAACAACATCGGCTGTCAGGACTGCCACGACCCCAAAACCATGAACCTGCGCATCACGCGTCCCGCGCTCGTCGAGGCCTTCGAGCGCCAGGGGCGTGACATCAACCAGGCCACCCACCAGGAAATGCGCTCGCTGGTCTGCGCCCAGTGCCATGTCGAATACTATTTCAAGGGCAAGGAAGAAAAGTACCTCACCTTCCCGTGGGACAATGGTTTCTCGGCCGAGGACATGGAGAAATACTATGACGAGGTTGTGCCGCACACCGACTTCGTGCATGCACTCAGCCGCACGCCCATCCTCAAGGCACAGCATCCCGACTACGAACTCTTCATGACCGGCATCCATGCCAAGCGCGGGGTGTCCTGCGCCGACTGCCACATGCCCTATCGCAGCGAGGGTGGCGTGAAATTCACCAACCACAAGATCATGTCGCCGCTGCAGGACGTTGCCGGTTCCTGCCAGGTCTGCCATCGCGAGAGCGAGGAAAACCTGATCCGCGACGTGTATGAGCGCCAGGACAAGATCGAGGAGCTGCGCCAACGCGCGGAGGGCGCACTGGCGAAGGCGCATATCGAGGCCAAGTTCGCCTGGGACAAGGGCGCGAAGGAGCAGCAGATGGCTCCCGTGCTGAAGCTCATCCGCCAGTCGCAGTGGCGCTGGGACTGGGTGGCCGCCGCCAACGGACTCGGCTTCCACTCCCCGGTCGAAGCCGCGCGCACACTCGGCGCCTCCATCGAGAAGGCCGAGCAGGCCCGCACGCAGATCGTGCGCATCCTCGCGAAGCTCGGCTACACCGACGAGATTCCCCTGCCCGACATCTCGACCAAGGCCAAGGCGCAGGCGTATATCGGTCTCGATATGGACAAGCTGAAGGCGGAGAAGAAGGAATTCCTCGCCACCGAGGTCCCGAAATGGGACGCCGCAGCGAAAGCACGCGAAGCGAAATATTAATCCCATCCTCCCGCCCCCCTCTCCTGAAGGGAAAGGGCCTCTCTCAAACCAATGACCTCACCCCCGTCCCTCTCCTTTCGGGAGAGGGACGGGGGTGGAGATAAAATGAACCGGTCCCGCCACAAGGCGGGACCGGTTTCGTTCGAGGGGGTGAGCGACGGGGCTTGAACCCGCGACCCTCAGAGCCACAATCTGATGCTCTACCAACTGAGCTACGCTCACCATTTTGAGCATGGCAAGATACACAATTCCATGCCCGGGTGCAACATTCGCGGTGGCGGGTCACTTGCCTGCGGAGATTTTTTTCCATAACTTGCATGACTTGGAAGGTCCGAAATGACTTCGAAGCAGAAACATATCCCCGTGCGTCTCGCCGGCCTCAGTGACGGCGTCGATGAACTGCGTTTTGACGTCGCGCCTGCGGACATCGAGCTGCCTGCCGAGTTCGCCCAGACAGTGGATGTCCGCATCGAGGTGGACAAGACGCATCATCAGGTAGCGGTGCACGTCTTCGTGAGCACCACGGCGCAGTATCCCTGCGACCGCTGCCTCGAGGCGGTGGATATCGCGGTGGACACCGATTTACGCATTGTGTTCGTCCATGATAATTCCGCCGAAGGCGGGGAAGACGACCGCGACATCCGCCTGATCAACCCGAACGATCCGGTGGCGGACCTGGCAGAAGACGTGCGCGAAGCGGCCCTGCTCTGCATTCCAATGCGCCGCGTGTGCGGCGAGAACGAGCACGGTGAGCCGCGCTGCAGCGGTATCCTTCCTGACGACCGGAACGCAGACACGCAGCCGAAGGAAGATCCCCGCTGGGATACATTGAAATCGTTGAATTTGGATCAATAGGATACAGAAACCGTTACCGGAGACCACCATGCCGAATCCCACTCATCGCCATTCGAAATCGCGTACGGCGAAGCGCCGCACCCATTACAAGGCGAAAGCCATGCCGATCGCCGCCTGCGACAATTGCGGCGAGACCAAGCTGCAGCACCGCGTGTGCCCGAACTGCGGGTACTACAAGGGCCGCTCGATTATCACCCCGAAAGTCTAATTTCCACCGCATGTGCGGTCTGGGTCAAAGGCGCCTGTCGTGATGACAATTGCTGTTGACGCAATGGGCGGGGATTTCGCCCCTCGCAATGTCGTGCAGGGGGCGCTGGACTGTGTCCGCGATCCGCGCTGTGACTTCGAGATTCTCCTCGTCGGGCAGGAAGACGCCATCCGCGCGCATCTGCCCGCTGCCGTGCCGGCGAACATCCACATCCGCCACACCGATGAGGTTGTGGATATGAAGGACAGTGTCGCCACGGCGCTGAAGACCAAAAAGAATTCCTCCATGTACCGCGCACTGGAATGGCATCGTGACGGCGAGGTGCAGGGCTTCATCAGCGCGGGGAACACCGGTGCGATGATGGCGCTGTCGACGCTGATCCTCGGACGTCTCCCCGGCGTCGAACGGCCGTCAATCGGTACCTTCCTTCCCTCGCAGAAGGGACCGGTGCTGCTGATCGACGCCGGCGCCAATGTGGATTCCAAACCGTCCCACCTCGCGCAATTCGGCATGATGGGGAGTATCTATACCGAACTGATGATGAAACGACCGTCACCGAAAGTAGGACTGCTGAACGTGGGCGAGGAGGAGAGCAAGGGCAACGATGCCAGCATCGCCGCCTGGCCGCTGCTGAAGGCCGCGCCCATCCATTTCATTGGCAATATCGAGGGACGGGACATTCTCAAAGGGACCGCCGACGTGGTTGTCTGTGACGGCTTCACGGGCAACATCATCCTGAAGTTCGCCGAGTCCTTCCCCGGACTGCTGAAAAGCAAGTTCTACGACTACGCCGCACAGGGTTTCGTCAAGAAGCTCTGGGTCGGTCTTATCGCGGGCACGATCAAGAAAATGATAAAGGACTGGGACTACCAGGAATACGGCGGCGTGCCCCTGCTCGGCGTCAATGGCGTCAGTATCATCGGACACGGCAGTTCCACACCGCGGGCGATCACGAACATGATCTTCGCGGCCAAGCACATGGTGGACCGCCGCGTCAACGAAACCATCCGCGAGGCGATGACCTCGCAGCAATCCACAAACTGAGAAAACGGCAACACGCATGATTACCGCAGCCATCACCGCTGTCGGGCATTACGCCCCAGAGAAGGTCGTCCCCAACAGCCACTTCGAATCCTATCTCGACACCACCGACGAATGGATCTTCTCCCGCACGGGCATCCGCGAACGGCGCTACCTCGAAGAAGGTGCGACGTCGGACCTCGCGACGGAAGCCGCAAGGAAAACGCTTGCCATGCGCGGCATCGGTCCTGAAGAAGTCGATCTCATCATCGTCGCCACCGTCACTCCCGACATGTTCTTCCCCAGCACCGCATCGCTCGTGCAGTACAAGCTCGGCGCCCGCAATGCCTGGGGCTTCGACCTGAGCGGAGCGTGCTCGGGCTTCCTCTACGCCCTCGCCACCGGCGTGCAGTTCATCCAGGCCGGAACGTACAAGAAGGTGCTGGTGATCGGCGCGGACAAGATGACTGCGATCACGGACATGCAGGACCGCAATACCTGTATTCTCTTCGGCGACGGTGGCGCAGCCGTACTGCTCGAACCGGGCGAAGAAGAGGGGTACGGCGTGATCGACTGGGTCAACTATACTGACGGTTCCGGCATGGAGGCCCTGCACATGAAGGCAGGCGGCAGCCTGCGTCCGGCCACCGTTGAGACGGTGCAGGACAAGATGCATTACATCACCCAGGACGGAAAAGCCGTTTTCAAGGTCGCCGTCGTCGGCATGGCCGACGTCTCGGTCGAGATCATGAATCGCAACAACCTCTCATCGGAAAACATCGCCTGGCTGGTCCCCCACCAGGCCAACATGCGCATCATCCAGTCCACCGCCGACCGCATGGGCCTGCCCATGGAACGCGTCATGGTCAACATCGACCGCTACGGCAACACCACGGCCGCGACCATTCCGAGTTGCCTCGCCGAGTACCACGCCGACGGACGCCTCAAGCGCGGTGACAATATCGTGCTCGCCAGCTTCGGGGCCGGTTACACCTGGGGTGCATCCCTTATCCGCTGGTCGATCTGAACGTGGACGGAAACGAAATGAAAACCGCATTGCTCTTTCCCGGCCAAGCCTCGCAGTACGTGGGCATGGGCAAGGACCTGTACGACAACCACGACCGTGCCCGCGAACTATTCGATGCGGCCAATGACATCATGGACACCGACCTGCGGCGCATCAGCTTCGAAGGTCCTGCAGAGGAACTCAAGCAGACGAAATACACCCAGCCCGCGATTTTCGTCCACAGCGTGGTCATGGCCGAGCTGCTCGGGATCGTTCCCGCCGCTGCCGCCGGTCATTCGCTCGGCGAATACAGTGCCCTCGTGGCGGCCGGGGCCCTGACCTTCGAAAACGGCCTGCGTCTGGTCAAGAAACGCGGCGAGCTCATGCAGGAATCCGGCACGCGCTCGCCCGGGACCATGGCTGCCGTCATCGGCGCCGAAGCCGATGTCGTCGATGCCGCCTGCCGCGAGGCGGCGGACGCGGGCATCGTGCAGACGGCGAATTTCAACTCGCCCGGGCAGATCGTCATCTCCGGCAGCATCGCCGGCATCGACCGCGCCATGGAAGTGCTGAAGGAAAAAGGCGTGCGACTGGTGAAAAAGCTTCCGGTCAGCGGCGCGTTCCACTCGCCCTTGATGCAGTATGCGCAGGATGAACTCGGCGCCGTGCTCGACGCCACTCCCATCAGTGAAGCGCGATTCCCGGTGTACACCAATGTCACGGCCAAACCCGTGACCTCCGCCGACGAGATTCGCGACAACCTGCTGCGTCAGGTCACCAGCCCCGTCCTGTGGCAGAGCAGCATGGAACACATGCTCGCCGACGGCATGTCGCGATTCATCGAATGCGGCCCGGGCAACGTCCTGCAGGGACTGATGAAACGCATCGGCCCCGATGCCAACTGCGTCGTGGCCGGTACACATGAAGAGCTTCTAACATTGAAATGACGTATATTACGGGGACGTGTTGTCCCATGGAAGGATAAAACGCCTATGAGTATGCTTACAGGAGCCAATGCCATCGTCACGGGCGGTGCACGCGGCATCGGCCGCGCCATCGTCCGTCAGTTCGTTGCCGAGGGCGCGAATGTCGCCGTGTTCGACGTCGCCTTTCCCGAGGACTTCGAGACCTTTGCCGATGAAATGCGCGCGAAAGGCGCGAAGGTCGAGGCCTATGCGGTCGACATCACCAACACCGAAAGCGCCGACAAGGCGATCGAGGAAATGCATGCCGCATTCGGTTCGCTCGACGTGCTTGTCAACAATGCGGGCATCACGCGGGACAAGCTGATGCTGCGCATGACCGACGATGACTGGGACAAGGTGCTTGCCGTCAACCTGAAAGGCGCCTTCATCATGACACGCGGCACCGCGCGGATTATGATGCGTCAGCGCAGCGGCAAGATCGTCAACATCAGCTCCGTCGTCGGTGTGATGGGCAACGCGGGACAGGCGAATTACGCCGCGTCGAAGGCCGGCCTGATCGGGCTGACCAAATCCACGGCGAAAGAGTTCGCCAGTCGCGGCATCACCGTCAACGCCGTCGCCCCGGGCTACGTCGAGACCGAGATGACACATGTGCTCAGCGAGGAGCAGCGCAACGCCTTCCTGGCGGTCATTCCGCTCCGCCGCGGCTGTTCGCCCGAAGAAGTGGCCGACACCATCACTTTCCTCTCCTCCCCCCGCGCGAACTACATCACCGGCCAGGTGATCAACGTTGACGGCGGAATGATCATGTAGGAATATCAATCTGACCATATCTTTTCATATTCATCAACAACACAAACCCAATCCACTGGAGGATCACATGTCCGCAGATGTCACCCAGAAAGTCAAGCAGATCATCGTCAACAAGCTCGGTGTGGAAGAGAGCCAGATCTCCGATACGGCGTCCTTCACCAACGACCTGGGCGCCGATTCCCTCGACACCGTCGAGCTGGTCATGGAATTCGAAAAGGAATTCGACCTGACCATCGCTGACGAGGATGCGGAAAAGATCACCACCGTCGGTGATGCCGTGAAGTACATCAGCGAGAAGCTCGGCTGATTGCCGCTTTCCTGTTCCTACTGAATGTTCATCATCCCGTCCTTACGGGGACGGGAATCCATTTTGGAGGTCATCCATGAATAGACGACGAGTTGTTGTGACAGGCATTGGCACGGTCAATCCCATCGGATTGACGGTGCAGGAATTCTGGAACAACGCACTCGCCGGTGTGAGCGGTGCCGAACTGATCACATCGTTCGACACATCCGAGTTCAAGACCAAGTTCGCCTGCGAGGTGAAGGGCTTCGATCCGGAGAACTACATCGACAAGAAGTCGGCCAAGCGTATGGACAAGTTCACGCATTACGCCCTGGCTTCCGCCAACATGGCCATCGAAGATGCGGGCCTGACACCGGAGAAAACCGATTACGAGCGCGTGGGCGTGATCATCGGTTCTGGGATCGGCGGCATGTGGACGAACTGGGACCAGCAGAACGTCCTGATCGAGGAGAAATCCCCGCGACGCATCAGTCCGTTTTTCGTACCGATGCTGATTTCCGACATCGCCGCGGGCCATGTGTCCATCCAGCATGGATTCAAGGGTCCGAACTATGCCACGACATCCGCCTGCGCGACCTCCGCGCATGCCATCGGCGACTCCCTGATGCTGATCGAACGCGGCGACGCTGACGTAATGATCACCGGAGGCGCCGAGTCCGCCGTCTGTCCGATGGGCGTCGGCGGCTTCAACGCCGCGCGCGCGCTGTCGACCAACAACGACAATCCCAAAGGCGCAAGTCGCCCGTTCGACAAGGACCGTGACGGCTTCGTGATGGGAGACGGCGGCGCGATCATCGTGCTCGAGGAACTCGGACACGCCCTCCGCCGTGGCGCGAAGATCTACGCCGAACTTTCCGGCATGGGCTTCACGGCCGATGCCTACCACATTACCGAACCCGCTCCCGGCGGTGAGGGCGCGGTGCGTTCGATGCGCGCTGCGATCAACAATGCCGGACTGAAGCCGGAGGACGTGGATGTGATCAGCGCCCATGGCACCTCGACGCTGTACAACGACCGCAACGAAACCACCGCGATCAAGACGCTGTTCGGCGCGCACGCACCGAAGCTCAAGGTCAACTCGGTCAAATCCATGACCGGACATCTGCTCGGCGCGGCCGGCGCGGTGGAAGCCATTGTTTCGGTGCTGATGATCCACACCGGGAAGGTTCACCCGACTATCAACTACAGCACACCCGATCCCGAGTGTGATCTCGATTATGTTCCAAACACGGCGATCGACCATCCGGTGGACGTCGTGCTGTCCAATTCCTTCGGCTTCGGCGGCCATAACGCGTCGCTGCTGTTCCGGAAGTATGCGGACGCCTGATGTGAAGCATTCATCGCATGTTCCGTTTCCTACGATCCTTCGCATTTAAACGCAGCACCTCTCCCCGATCTGTTGTCGTCCCTCCTCCTGCGCGGCAGGAGGAGGAGCGGCTCGCCCTCTCCGCTTTTGCCACCTTCGACCATGCCGAGTTCACCCACCGTACCGGGTACCAGATCCGGGACCGGGAGTACTTCCTCCAGGCCGTGATCCATCGCTCGTACCTGCAGATGTGTCCGCCGGGGCAGTTCCAATCCAATGAGCGGATGGAATTCCTCGGCGACTCGGTCCTCAATCAGATTGTGGGCGAGTATCTCTACCATGCATTTCCCGTTGCGGAAGAAGGGCAGTTGTCGAAAATGCGTTCGCGGCTCGTGAGCCGCTATGCCCTGGCGGACTGTGCGCGCCGCCTGCGGCTGGAGGATTTCCTCCTGCTCAGTCCAAGCGCCCATCAGTCCATCAGCGACGGCAGCGAATCCATCCTCGTCGACGCGGTCGAGGCCTTCGTCGCGGCGATCTATCTTGACGGCGGCTACAGCGCCGCGCGGGGATTCATCACCAGCCACCTGCTCGACGTCTTCGGCGGCGAGCGCATTTCGGTGGACGACAATTACAAGAGCCGGTTGCTCGAATACTCACAGGGTCGGGGAATGGGGACGCCCCGTTACGTCACCATCGACGAATCCGGTCCAGACCACAGTCCGGTCTTCACCGTGGAAGTACAGGTCGGTGGCGTTCCCATCGGCGATGGCACGGGCGGAAACAAAAAGGCAGCGGAACAGCGCGCCGCCGCACGCGCGCTCGGCTACCTGCAGTCAACGGAGAGCGGCTCCTCGCTGTCGTCGCTGTAACGGAAGCGCCCGCTCCGAGAGGAAACGCCCGCTCCGAGAGGAGGCGCCCGCTGCCCGGATGCCCACGGACGGAATTTCTCCGTTCCACCGGATGTTTGATGAGAACGCGTGCAACGACACGCTTGCGATACACGAACACCACACC
>JAGTUZ010000324.1 GCA_018224415.1 Bacteroidota bacterium
AGGGCCGCGCCGAAGGCGCGAAGGCCGCGCGCGAAGCGCGCGATAGCATTTGCGTCGCAGTCGCCGCCCGGATATTTTCCCCTGAACCAAGCAGGGGTCTCGTACCGTGACAACACGCTCCGTGTTTCTCGTCCTCGCATCGCTCCTCGCAGCCATCCCCCTGGCCGCGCAGGAAGTGCCGCGCGTGGAACGTGAATATTCGGATACACTGGTCTGGATTACGGGCGACACCCTGCGGCTTTCGCGCGGCTTCGTGCAGGACGGCCCGGTCGCATATTCCTTCGATCCTCCCCTTCCCCTCGACAGCACGGGCACGGCGCCTGACAGCAGCGACCTCGTCCTCGACCGCCGAAGCGGCGTGCTCACGTTCTCCCCTCGCGTCCTCGCTGCCGCCGATACGACCACGCGCTACCGCGTTGCGTTCACTTACCGCGCCCTGCCCTTCGAACTGCTTTCCTCCTACCGACTCCGCAAACTCGTCGAAAAGGCACGCGCACCCGAAGGACGTCCCGGCGGCGAGTGGCGGATGTCCGTGCCCGCACAGCCGATGAACATGGAAAGCATCTTCGGATCGGAACTGGACAAGAGCGGCTACATCGGACGCGGCTTCACCGTCGGCAGCAACCGCGACCTCAACATCAACAGCGGCTTCCGCCTGCAACTGGCGGGGAAGCTCTCGGACGACATCACCGTGATCGGCGCGCTGACCGACGAAAACACGCCCATCCAGCCCGAGGGCAACACGCGCACCATCCAGGAGCTGGACCAGGTGTTCATCAACATCGCCGGCCGCAACCTCTCGGCAACGCTCGGCGACTTCACGCTGCGCTACGCCGATTCGGAATTTGGGCGGTACAACCGCAAGCTCTCCGGCGTGCTGGGCGAGGGACGCTTCGGTGCGCCGATCGCGTCCGAGGCGAAACGCCCCGGACTCCCCGGTGCCGAGGGCGCGGCGAGCACGGCGGGCATGGTGCGGGAGGGGTCGGCGGTCTCCGCGTCCTACGCCACGCTGAAGGGAAGCTGGCACAGCCTGCAGTTCAACGGCATCGACGGCGTGCAGGGACCCTACCGCCTCACCGGACGCAACGGCGAACAGCCGGTGCTGGTCCTCGCGGGCACGGAGAAAGTCTACATCGACGGCGTGGAAATGACGCGTGGCGAGAGCAACGACTACGTGATCGAATACGCCAGCGGCGAACTGTTCTTCACCCCGCACCGGCTGGTCACGTCGTACTCGCGCATCACCGTGGACTATGAATACGCCGAGCGGCAGTACGTGCGTTCGCTGGTGACGGCGGGCGGCAGCGCGGCGCTGGCGGGCGAACGGCTGACACTTGCGGCACGCTATATCCGCGAAGCCGATGACCAGGACAATCCCATCGACCTCGATTTCGGCGACGCCGAGCGCGCACTGCTGGCTGCCGCGGGCGACAACGCATCCGCCGCCTCGCGCAGCGGAGCGATTTTCGTCGGCATCGACAGTGCGCGGGGCACGGGCGCGGGACAGTACGTGCGGCTCGACACCACAATCGCAGGCGAACAGCGCTCCGTCTACCGATATGCTCCCGGGGCCGACAGCGCGACCTGGTCGGTTTCCTTTTCCTTCGTCGGCCAGGGCAACGGCGACTATCGGCGGAAAACCATCGGGACCTTCGAATTCGCGGGCGTGGGACGCGGCGACTACGCACCCCTGCGCCTGCTGCCGCTGCCGCGCCTGCATCAGCTCGTGGACCTGCAGCTCGCGGCCTCTCCCACCGATGACCTGCGATTCACCGGCGAACTCGGCGTGAGCGCGCTCGACCGCAACCGATTCTCTCCGCTCGACGGCGCCGACGATGCCGGGGCGGCGTGGATGGCGGTGCTGCGATGGACCCCCGACCTGCAGAGAAAAGACGATCTGGACCTGAATTTCCGCTATCGCGACGTCGGTGCGGCGTTCTCCCCCATCGATCGCATCAACGACATCGAGTTCGGACGCAAGTGGGATCTCCCCGCCACGGCCGCACAGCGCGAACGCAGCTATGAAGGCAGCGCGTCGTGGTCGCCCTGGCTGCCGCTGCGACTGCAGGCCGGCGCGGGCGGATTGCAACGTGGCGATTTCTCCTCCCTGCGGTTCGAGGGCGGTATGGACGTCGAACGCGGTGCCGATTCCTCCCTGCCCGACCTGCGCTGGCGTTTCGAATCCATCGCCAGCGACGACCCCACGGGCAGCGGGACGGGACGCGGACAGCGCGGACGCTGGCTGCGGCAGCTCGGCGAGCTTTCGTACCCACTCTCCCTCGCCACGCCGCGACTGCGCATCGAGCAGGAGCACCGGGAGAACCGCGACAGCGGCACCGACAGCCTGCTGTCGAGCAGCCTGGCCTTCGTCGATGTGCGGCCGGGAGTGCTGTTCCCTGCCTTCTGGAACATGAGCCTCAGCGCCGATGTCGGCGTGCGTCTCGAAGACGTGCCGCTCGACGGCGTGCTCGCGCGGCAGTCGGTCGACGTGCTGCAGCAATACGGCTGGTCGCTGCGTCCCTGGCGCGACCTCTCGTCGTCGGTGACCGTCACCGTGCGCGATCGCCGCTACAGCGAGGCCTTCCGCGCGCTGGGCCGCAAGGACCTGCAGACCATTCTCACCCGTTTGCAGACGCGCTACACGCCCTTCAACGGCGGCCTCGACGGAGAGCTTCTCTACGAAGTCTCCACCGAGCGCACCTCGCGGCTGCAGCGCGTCTTCCTCAACGTGCCGTGGGGACAGGGCAATTATGAATACCGCGGCGACCTCAACGGCAACGGTGTGCAGGACGAGGAGGAATTCGAGCCCACGCGTTTCGAAGGCGACTACATCCTGTTCACGATCCCGACCGACGAACTCTTCCCCGTCATCGACCTGAAAAGCTCGCTGCGTCTGCGTCTGCGCCCCGAGCGCCTGCTGCGCGACGCAGGTACCGACACATGGTGGACCGACGCGCTGCGTGCGCTGTCGACCGAGACCTTTGTGCGCATCGACGAGAAAAGCGAGGAACAGAACACGGCCGACATCTACCTGCTGCGTCTCGACCACTTCCTCGACGACAGCACGACGCTGAGGGGTTTCCAGAACGTCAGGCAGGACATCTTTTTTTTCGAGCGCAGTCAGGATTTTTCACTGCGCCTGCGCTTCGACCAGCGCGACGGCTTCAGCCAGTACGCCCTCGGCAGCGAACGCTCCTACCGGCGCGAACGGTCGCTGCGCATCAAGACGCAACTCGTGCGTGAGGTCGGCATGCAGGCCGACGCCGTCTTCCTCGACGACGCGCTGCGCACCGGCGCTGCCAGCAGCCGCGCGCGCGACATCGTGTCAGAGGAATATCGGGGGGATTTCTCCTATCGTCCCTGGAAGGATGTGGAAATCGGTTTCGTTGTCGGCAGCAAGACGGCCACCGACACCTGGCCCGCCGCGCCGGTGACCGCAGATATTTCCTCCCTCGCCATCCGCAGCAGCCTCTCCTTCGACGGATCAGGCCGCCTGCGAGCGGAGATCGAGCGCAGCAGCGTAGCATTTGACACCGAGATCGAACGCTTTCCCTTCGAACTGACCGACGGGCGTCCGGAAGGAACGAGCTGGGTATGGCGGATGAATTTCGACTACCGCCTCACCAGCTTCATGCAGGCGACGCTCACCTACCTCGGTCGCGCCGAAAGCGAGCGGACGGCCATCCACACCGCCCGCGCGGAGGTCAAGGCCTTTTTCTAGACCGTCCAGGCACCGTCGCGCATGATGACTTCCTCGCGGCCGTCGGGATAGAAGAGGGTGACGGCTTTCGCAACGATGTCGGGCTGCAGGGAGGGAACGTACACGCGGTCGATGTGAATCACGTTTTTCGGATCGTTGAAGGATTTCGGCGAGACGATGCCACCGAAATGCTCGCTGCGTCCGAAGGCCACGTGCAGGCCCAATTTTTCGTCCATGAGAAGACTGCCGACGGCGGTACAGCCGAAGTCGCCCAGCACGCCGTGTCCCAGCTCGGCGATGTTGCCGTATGCCGGTTCGGCCGCGAGCATGGCGCGTTCCTTCTCGCTGCGGGGACCGTCGGAGAGAATTTCCACCGCGCGGTTTTCCACGACACGATACAGGACGATCTCGTCGCCGAACTGCACGGGCACGGTGCCATGCGTGCGGCTGGCATCGCCTTCGATCTCGCCCTCGTACGGCACGATGTAGGTTTCGCCCGACGGGAGATTTCCGACGACCTTGTCTTCATGGAACATGCCGCTGCTCGGCGTGGCCGTGCGGTGGCGCAGGTCGCAGTCGAGCGCGTATTCCGTGCCGCGCGCGTCGAAGACGATCAGTTCGCGCACGGCCTCGTCGAGGCGCGTCTTGATGCTCATGATGCGCTCGTGGACTTTCGCGTAGTCCAGGCTCAGCGCCGGCAGCATCGACAGGATGAAGCCCGGCATCGTCGTGCCGCGGAAGTCGTACTGCTTCGCCAGCATCTTGCAGGGCGCGGTGGCGGAGAATTCCGTCGGCGCGATGATCAGGTCGGTGAAGGTCATGACATCCGCCAGTGGCACGGCCATGCCCTCGGCCACGAGCGTGGCGGCGTCGAGGGATGCAGGATTGCCGCCCCAGTGATACAGCGTTTCCGGGAGGTCGTTGTTGTTCGAGCCCACATTCGGATAGTAGTAAATCTCCAGGCGTTCGAGGCCCAGGTCATGTTTGAAGGCGATCGCCCGCA
>JAGTUZ010000325.1 GCA_018224415.1 Bacteroidota bacterium
CGATTGTCTCAGGGTTGATGGAAGCCAGGATGAAGCTACGGAGAAATGGCGTACGCATATACACCCTTTACTGGCTGCGGAAATGGGAAATCAATACATAAATGAAGAATGCACATTCGATTGCCGGGAAACAAGGCCGGTCGCAGTGCAGTGGCTCAGCGGACGATCAGGCGGATCGAATTCCTGCTCGAAGATGTGTCGATGAAGATCAGAAGTCCTCGTCCTCTTCGTCGTCGGGATCCTCGTCCATCGTGTTGTTGACCTTGAAGTCGGGATTGATGAAAGAGAGAATCTCCCCGACGCGCGCAGCCTCCTCGCCTTCCCCCTGCTGCTGGTAAGCGAGATAGAGATTGCGCCACATGCGTTCGATCACGTCGCGGATGGTGACCGGTGTCAGCATCTCCGGCGTGAGGCGGATGCCGCTGGAGCTGAGCATGAGGCGACACTGGTCACGGGTGATGATGATGCCGCTGTTGAACGCATCGACAAAAAACATGCGCGAACCGTCGTCGTACTGCACAAGGAAATGCATCGGCATGCCGATGCCGTGCAGCTTGATACCGAGACGGTGCGCGAGCACGAGCATCAGGACGGAAAGGGTGATCGGGATGCCCTTGCGGTAATCGATCACCTTGTTGAGGTAGCTGTTGTTGGGATTGTAATAGTCCTCGCGATTCCCGATGAAGCCGAGATCGCTGAACAGGTAGCTGCGCAGCTTCATGAAGATGTCGAGCGGCGCGGCGCGACCGCCTGCGAGGACGCGGATGTCTGCCGCCATGTCGTCGAGACGGCGCTGGTAAATCGCGGTGTTGATTTCAGGGAAACCGAATTTGGCAAGGATGAAAGCCGCTTCCTCAAGGTCGACCGGCTGTTCCGGTCCGTCGAACTCCCTGCCGACACGGCGGAGCGCCGCGCTGCGGCGAATCTCGTTGATCAGCTCGCGCACGACTTCCTGGTGGAGGTTGCCGTGTACGCTCGTCAACTCTCTCAGGCCCTGGACAGCGTCTTCTCCCATTACGAGAATTCGTTCGCGGACCGCCGTCTGTACGGATGCCTGAGGATCGTCGAGCAGCGAGTACAGCGCAAAGAGTTCGCGGGTCGTGCTCATTTCCTGAGGTACCTGTCAGTCAATTGTCTCTTTAGATAATTAAAGGCTTCTTTGGGAGTATTGCAAGTCTTGAACAGCTGCAAGTCGCCCGGGCTGATCACGCCCCGGCGGACCAGTTCGTCGAAGTTGATGATCTTGTTCCAGAAATCACCGCCGTAGAGAACGATGAACACATCCTTGCGCAGTTTTTCCGTCTGCACAAGCGTGAGCACTTCCATCAACTCGTCCATCGTACCGAATCCGCCGGGAAATACCACCAGCGCCTTCGACGGATACACGAACCAGAACTTGCGCATGAAGAAGTAATGGAATTCGAAATTCAGTTCGGGCGGGATGTACTTGTTGGAGAATTGTTCGAATGGAAGACTGATGTTGAGTCCGATGGACTTCGCTCCCGCAAGATGCGCGCCACGGTTGGCGGCTTCCATGATGCCCGGACCTCCTCCCGAACAGATCACGAAACGGTTTTGGGAAAGCGTGAGCGACCATTCGGAAAGCAGCCGCGCCAGTTCGACGGCGTCTTCATAATAGCGCGACATCTCGAGCATGGTCTCCGCCGACTGCAATTGGTCGAGCAGTATCTTCGGCGTCTTGACCTTGCCCGTACCCTGGATGGCGGAAATCACCAGTTCTTTTTCCGCCTGCGCGTCGGCGCGGGACCGGAGGCGTGCGGAACCAAAAAAGACAATGGTGTCCTTCACACGCAACTGGCGGAGGCGCCGCTGCGGATGCAGGTATTCCGCGAGCAGGCGCACCGTGCGCGCGTCGGGGCTGGTGAGGAATTCAAGATCCTTGTACGCTTTTTGGGGCTCGGATGACATGGACAGCTCGGGATGGTGTGACGGATGCGGTGATGTGCGCGTGACGGACGGCTCGCTCAGACTGCGGCGGCGCCGCCGGTGACGGGCAGCACATGCCCGGTAATATAGGAGGTTCCTTCTGCGAGGAAAAGCACGGCCGCGGCGAGATCGTCTGGGGTGCCGTAGCGCTGCATGGGGAAACGGGTCGCCGGAATGTGGTCGATACTCTCCTCCCCCGGAACGATGATGACGCCGGGCGCAACGGCATTGACGCGGATATCAGGTGCCAGGGCCTTGGCCATGGCGCGTGTGAGCATGATGATGCCCGCTTTGGAGACGTTGTAGGGGATGTGCTTCATCCACGGTTCGAAGCCGCCCGCGCTGGCCAGATTGACCACGCAACCTCCGGCTGCGCGCAGCAGCGGTGCAAGTGCCTGGGTGAGAAAGAACGGCGCTTTCGTGTTGACGGCGATGGTATCGTCCCAGATTTGCTCGCTCACCTCGTCGAACGCCGCAGTGGGAAAGACGCCGGCATTGTTGACCAGCACGTCGAGACGGTCGACACGTGCGGCGATCTCGTCGGCAATGTGACGGATGTGCTCTCCCCTTCGAAGATCACCGGTTACGGAAAAGACATCTGCCCCGCGCTCGCGCACGCCGGCGTCGGCCTCACGCAGACCATCGACACTGTCGTGGGCGTGGAGAATGAGATCGTAGCCACTCTCGGCAAAGGCGTACGCAAGCTGCCTTCCGAGACGGCGTCCCGAACCGGTGATGAAAACACGTTTCTTCTGGGGCATGTCCCCTCCGCTGCAGGGTGAAACGGATTGTTGCGGACAAGATAGGACACGAGACGATGCCGCGCTACCCGATCACCTCGACCTCCGCCTCCCCGCAGCGCAGACGGGTGCCCGGCGCCGTATGGGCGTTGCGTACGAGGCCGATGCCCAGCATGGCCTTCTCTCCCGGATGGAACGCCACGGTTGTGACGAGACCGGCAACGGCACCGTCGGCGCTCAGCACAGCACCGTGCGCGACCGCGTCGCTGCCCGGTCCGGAGAAGCGCAGGCGGCACGGATGCCGCTGCACCTTGTCGTAGCTGTCGAGGCGCGCGATCACTTCCTGGCCGATGAAACAGCCCTTGCGGAAATCCACCGCCTGTCCGGCACCTGCTTCGAGGGGATTGGAATGTTCGCCCATCTCCGCTCCCATGGCCGGCAGCAGCCGCTCGATGCGCCAAAGCGCGAAGGCCTCATCGCTGATGACGGAGAGGCCGGCACTGTCCTCCATATATCGGAGTACGGCATCCGAATCTTCGGCGACGACGAGCAGGCGCAGGCCGGGACCGGACACACTGTCGTGACGCAGCAGGTCGACGGCGTGGCCGTCGATGCTCACGGTTGCGGCCTTCCCCGCTGGGGGAAGTTCGAAACCGAAGGGAATCGTTGACGGGTCATCGGGAAGATTGAAAACGGACACCTGGCGCACCGTGGCGCTGGCGTCTTCGTATGTGCAGTCTTCCATGATGGTGAATTTCTCGAGCCAGGCGTGCACGTCCGGCGTTCTGCCCGGCGAGGTCAGCAGTCGCAGGCCTCCCTCTTCCACCGTGACCAGCAGCGCGTCGATAACACGCCCTTTCTCCGTGGTCAGCAGCGTCTCGCGCAGCTCGCCGTCGCCGAGGTTGTCGATGCGCGCGCTGGAGAGGCGGTGCAGCAGGTCCCGCGCGTCGTTGCCACGCATGCGCAGCAGACCGCGTCCCGCTTCCGTGCGCAGGAAGGGACCCGCGGTAGCGTGATGGAATTGGTCGAGAATCTGTTCGTCCGTCAACGGCATGAGTCTACCTCGCTTTCACGAATCCGGGGGCAGCCACTCCTTCGGGAATGCGCAGTCCGCCCACCAGTTCCTGTATGTCATTGATGCCTTCCGCCTCGCAGTAGACCTCCATGCCCGCGGCGATTTTCGCTCCGGCGTCGGGGTCACGGAAGCTCGCCGTGCCGACCTGCACGGCGGAGGCGCCGACGAGGAGGAATTCGATGGCGTCTTCCCAGGTCGTGATACCGCCAATGCCGACGATGGGAATGGTGACGGCCTTGTAGACCTCGAACACCTTGGCGAGGGCCACGGGTTTGATGGCCGGACCGCTGAGTCCGCCGGTAATGGTCGAGAGCACGGGCCGCCGCGTTTGCAGGTTGACCGCCATGCCGACCAGGGTGTTGATCAGCGAGACCGCGTCGGCGCCCTCGGCCTCGCAGGCCTTCGCGAAGTCGCCGATGTGCGTGACGTTGGGTGTGAGCTTGATGATGAGCGGACGCTTCGTGCGCTTGCGCAGTTCGCGGGTGATGGCTTCGGTCATGTCGCAGCGCGTGCCGAAGTTGAGTCCGCCTTCCTTCACGTTCGGACAGCTGACATTGATCTCGTACCCGGCAATGCCATCCTCGTCTTCCAGCCGCTCGAGCACATCGACGTACTCGTCGAGACTGCTTGCCGCGATATTGACAACAATCGCGGTGTCGATACGTCGAAGGTACGGCAGCTTGTCCCGCACAAACGCGTCGATACCGACGTTGGCGAGTCCGATGGAATTGAGCATGCCGGCCGGAGTTTCGGCGATGCGCGTGGGCGCATTGCCCTGCCGCGGCAGCCAGCTGACGGACTTGGTCACGATGCCGCCGAGTTGCGAGAGGTCGGTGTACGGCGCGGCCTCATTGCCGTAGCCGAAGGTGCCGGATGCGACGAGCACGCGATTTTTCAGATGCATGCCGCCGAGAGTGAACGAGGTGTTCATGCGTGGTGATGTTCGTGGAAATGAATGTCTTGCGAATCGAAACAGGGTCCCTCGGTGCAGACCATCGCGTATTTCCGCTCCCCTTCCGTGCGTTCGATCGGACAGCCCTGGCAGATGCCGATGCCGCAGGCCATTTCCGACTCGAGCGACAACTCACAGGGAATGCCGCGCAGGGACGCGAATTCCTGCGTTGCCTTCAGCATGGCATTCGGACCGCAGGCGAAGATGCGCGGGCGTTCGATGCCATAATCCGAGAGGGACTGCTCCATGAGCGCGATGACGGTCCCGTGGAAACCGAGGCTCCCGTCATCGGTGGCGACCTGCAGGTTGACCAGTCCGCGCGACACCACGCGTTCGGCGCAACG
>JAGTUZ010000326.1 GCA_018224415.1 Bacteroidota bacterium
CAGCCGTTGGCGTTGGTCACGCGCACACGGTAGCTGCCGGTGACGACGGCGACGTGGAACTGCGCGGTGGCGCCGACGATGGGCTGGCCGTCACGGAACCAATAGTAGAAGGCCTCGGATGAACTCATGAGCACGTCGCCGTTCCGCGTGATCACCGGCTTCGCCGGCGCGGGCTTGTAGCTCACGCTCACGGTGTCGGAAACGCCCGGACACCCCTGCATGCTCACCACCTCGCAATAATACCTGTCCGCCACGGTGACGATGATCGAACGTGTCGTGTCGCCGGTGTTCCATCGGTAGGAGAGATACCCACGATTGATTTCGAGGCGCACGCTGTCGCCCAGGCACATCGGGATTTCGCCGTCGACGAGCACCGGGGGCTGCGGCGCGGGATAGGTGATGACCTGCACGGTGTCGGACAGCATGACGCGTCCGTTGCCGTCGAGCGCGACGCAGAAATAACTGCCGGGATCGCGCACGACGAGCAGACGCGTGGTGTCGCCGGTGCTCCAACTCCACCGCGCATAGTCACCACCGTCGAGCGTCACCGCGTCGCCCTCGCAGATCTGCAGGGAACCGCTGGCCGTCAATTGATACCGAAGTGGCGGAAGGATGAACGCGGGGATGTGCACGTTGGCCTGGCAGGACGAGGTGTCGTTCGCACTGTACACCGACACAATCACCCCGTAATCGCGGTCGAGCGGCTGTTTCGGCTGCTGCAGGAGCCAGGTGAGGGTGCGGGAGTCGCCGGGCGCGATCGGCGAGGGAAGCACGTCTTTCTCCGCGGTGAGAGGACTGTCGGGCGCGGCGAAGGAAAGTCCGACCGGAAAGGAAATCCGGGCGCGAAGCGCATCGACGATGTCCACCGCGCCGAGATTGGTGACGGTCACCGCCACGGTGAAGGGCATCGGGTCGTACACCTGCCGCGCGGTATCGAGGCGCACGCTGTCCACCGCGATCGAGCAGCTCCAGGCCTGTTCCTCGGGCGGGAACACGCATACCAGCGCGGAGTCGATCACCGGCCGTGCGCAGCCCTGTTCGATCATGACCTCCGTCGCACGGATCGGGCAGCATGTGATATTTCCGGATGCCGGCATCTGGAATGTGAAGGACATCAACGTCCCGTTGCCCTGGATGATTTTCCGGTCATTGGTTTCGATGCGGATCCCGCCGGGAACGGGACCCACCGTGAGCGGCACGCCGGCAAGCAGGGAGCCCGGGGGCGCCTGCGCGGACCTGAACTGCATGCAGGTCTCGTCGAAGCGCAGCGTGAAGGCCATCGGATACAGCTGTCCGCCGTTCATCGGCGTAAGCAATTCGAGCGGCACCACGGCCTCGGCGCCACGCATCACATTCACACTGCCGATCTGCATCCGCAGATCGGTGAAGGTCGTCGAATCCAGCGGAGCGCGGTAGGTTTTTGTCTTGACATCCGTCCCGTTGCAGAAATTCTGGAGTTGCAGTTCGACCGTGCGGAAGGCACCGTCGGCGCAGTCGCGCTCGTAGGTGATGCGGCACTCACCGGCCTGCTGCGTGGTGAGCAGCGTGAAAATTTCCGTGTAGATCAATCCAAGCTGCCCCGCGTTCGGCGTCTGATAATACCGCCCCCCGGTGAGCAGTGCGATTTGCTCAAGCTCCGTTGCGTTGATCGCGCCGCCCAATCCGATTGTGTAAACCCGGATCATGTGTCGGTTTGCGAGACTGATAATTTCCGACACCGTTCTGGTGGAGGAATTGTCTCCGCCGTCCGTCAGCACCACGACGCCGCGGCATTGGTTGACGCCGTTGTTGATCAGTTCGATGAGGCCCGCGTAGATGCCGTCCCACACGGCGGTGGCACCCGACGCGGGCAGCGCGTCCACGGCCGAATGCAGCATGGGCTTGATTGTTGTCATCTGTTGGTACACGGTCACGACGGATGTGAACCAGATGATCGCCGCCTCGTCGATGACGCCGTCCATGAGGTCAACGAACGCGTGTCCGCCGAGCTTGGCGCCGGCATTGCTCGAACCGCTCATCGAACCCGAAGCGTCGAAGACCAATGAGACGGAAATCGGACAGCGGAGATTCGGATCCGGACAGTCCAGGGTGAAGTCCGGGACCTCGACGCCATTCTCGAAAATCCGGAAGTCCTGCTTCGTCATGTTGTAGGCGGGGTTTCCGTTGCATCCCACCGAGAAATACAGCTGGATCTCCGGCCAGTTCGCCGTCACGCGCTTGAAATTCAGGTTCGGTTGCGCGTGCAGCGGCGCCGCCGCCTGCAGCACAAACAGCAAGGCGAACACCAGCACACCGGCCAAAACGCTCCATCGCATACGCGCGATCGTTCCGCTGCTCACGTCGTTGTTACGGTCATTCATGTTTCACCCTCCTGGTGTTGATGGCTAATGGCTGATAGCTGATCTGCTGCGTACGGCGTACGGCGTATGGCTGCTAGCGCAGAAACGTCATCACGCGCAACTCTTTTCTCCCCTCTGCCTCGAGTGTCAGCATGTACACTCCCGGTGAAAGGGACACCGGAAGGAGCGTCCTGTGACAGTCTCCTGCGTCCGGGATGTACTCTTCCCGTACCGCCACTTCCCTGCCAAGCAGGTCCGTCAGTGCCAGACGCATCGTGGCGGGACGCTCCAGCTCGAAGGCCACCTCGATGCGGTCGCGGAAGGGATTCGGCCAGGCGGAGTGCAGTTCGAAGACCCGGGGTGCGGTCGGTCCGTCGATCGCGGTCGGAAGTCCGAAAGGGCCACGATAGATCGCGCCGTCGTCCGTCACGGCGTAGAAAACGTTATTCCGTGCTGCATGCAGCAGACGGATGAAATGCAGGTTGAATTGATGCTCGTTGAAGGTGCTCCATTCCAGTCCGTCATTGTGGGAGCGGCACACCCCGGCGTCATACGTTGCCACCGCCAGTGCGCCGATGAAATTCGTCGCGATGTCGGTGACATACCGTCCGGGCGAGGCCGCGGCGGTGGGCGTCCACGACAGTCCGAGATCCGTCGAACGAAACACGCCTGCCCCGTAGCTGCCGGCGTACAGGTCGCCGTCGGGCGTCCGGGCGAGCGCCGTGATATTCGGATGTGTGAGTCCGCTGCTTGCCGGCAGCCAGCTGACGCCGCCGTCGCTGCTGCGCAGAAGCCCCTCGCCGAAGGTGCCGGCGAAGAGAAGGCTGTCGCTCACTGCGAGCACGCAGCGTATGGGGACGGAGGCGATGGACCGCGTCCCGAACGCCCAGTTCCGTCCGCCGTCGCTGCTGACGGCAACGACGCCGCTTGCCGTTCCCGCGAGCAGGAGCCCATCAGGACTCACAGTGGCCCGGGTCACGACTTCACCCGCGAGATCGTTCGACAGTGGCCTCCAGGTCGTACTGCCAGGCGGAAAACGACTGGCGACGCCATTCATGTCGAACGCGACGACGCTGCTGTCGGGCAATGCGACGAGCGAGCGGATTTCCGGATCGGGCAGACCCTCGATGCGCTGCCGCCAGTATGCGTGGTAGTACAGACTCCCCGTCACGAACAGGCACGGCGCTCCCGCGGAATACAGTTCGCCATTCTGGAGGAGAATGTCCCGGACCGAGTCCATCTCCAATCCGGTGTGGCGCAGCTCCCAGGTCCGCGCCTCGTCTTCGGAGACGATGATGCTGTCCCGCCCGTAGAGCACGAAGTACCGTCCCTGAAAATCGATGGCCGTGCGGCCGGGTTTGCCGAAATCGGGAAGCACGGCTCCGACGGACGTCCAGTGATCCCCGTCCGTGGATCGATAGTATCCCCCCTCGGTCAGGGCCATCAGGGGACCTCGTTTGTCGCGGAATATGCGCCTGACAAACATCGAGGGACTTCCGGGATCACCGAGCCCCGCGTTCGCCGGCCGCCACTCAAAGGTCGGACGCTTCGCGCGCTTGATGCCGTTCACGGTAAGCGCGGCCCATGCGTCGTCGCCATCGGTAAAAATCTGGATGACCTCATCGTCCTCCAGTCCTGTGTTCGCGGGCGTCCACCGCTGATGCCACGGCGCCCACCCGTTTCCCGAGACATAGACCGTTCCGGGCCAGGTGTGACACAGGGCGCGGTTGTCGTCGAAGGTCGCGAAATGACGGATGTGTTTGACCTCCAGACTCGGGATTCCCTCGGTATATTTTCGCGCCACCCCGAGATGATCGATGTGCACCATGTAGTCCTGATCGCTGGTCATGTAGAAGCTGCCCATGCCCGCAGGGTACGGATAGCCGCCAGTGTTCCCGACGGCGCCACCGCGGTAGTTCCAGGTGACTCCCCCGTCGGTGGAAGTGTACAGGCATTCGGTGCCCTTGTCGTCGATACGGAGATGGTTGGTCATCACCAGCGCACTCGGACCCGCGGCGGGATCGGGCTCGATATGGGAAAAGCCACCGCCGTGCCCGGCGGAGATGACCTCCCGCCAGAAGCGGCCGCCATCGTCGCTGCGATACAGTGAGTACCAGGAAACGAGATACGCCGCGCTGTCGTCAAGGACAAAAAGCTGCTTGAAACCGTACCGGTCCACGTCGTCGATGCGTTGCCAGCTGTGGTACTGCGCCTGTGCGACGGTCGCGGTCAACATGAGAGCAAGAATCCAGCGCATGATCCCTCCAGGTTATCTGATCAGCAGTGTGTGGTGCGCCGTGTGTCCGCCCAAGCGCACGGAAAGCAGGTACACGCCCGCGGGGTGTCCCGCCAGGTCAAGGACATGGAAGCCGTCCGCCGCCGGATCGCGTGTCTCCCGCAGCAGCGTCCGTCCGAGCATGTCGGTCACCAGCATGTCGGCGCGCTCTCCCGCGGGGAGGCGTAGGGTGAAACGCCCGGAACCGGGATTCGGGTGCGGCTGCAGCTCGAACACCAACGGCGCCGCGTTCTCCACGCCCAGCAGATTGACGATGAAGGGATCCGATATGGCGACGCAGCCGTTGGCGTCGGTGATGCGCACGGTGTAGATGCCGGTTTCGATGAGCGTGTGCGCGCGTGCGGTGGCGCCGGGAATGTCGCTGCCATAGCGCCTCCACTGCCAGGCGGCCGCTTCGGCGGTTTCGAGCACATCGCCGCTTCGCACGATCACGGGAATGGACGCCGCGGGAAACATCGTGACGGTGACGCTGTCGCTGCGGCCGCTGCAGCCGAACGCGTCGGTGACGTCGACGGAATAGGTGCCGATGCGCGTGGCCGGGAAACGCCGCACCGCCAGACCGTTGCTCCAGGAGTAGGCGGCGTAGTCCGCCCCGGCGTCGATCCACAGCGTGTCTCCCGGACAGAGCGGCAGGCTGCCCTCGGTCACGAGACGCGGACGCGGACGCGGAACGACATTCACCTGCAGGGTGTCGCTGTACCCACGGCGGCCGCCGAGAAAGAGCACGCAGGAATAGGTCCCGCTCGCCCGCACGGTCAGCAGCCGCGTGCTGTCGCCATTGCTCCATTCGTAGCGGTCGTAGCCCGTGCCGGGATCGAGGGTGACCGACTCCCCTTCGCAGAACTCCAGCGGACCGCTGCGCTGCAACACCACCCGGAAATCCAGTACATCGAGCGCGGGAATGGTCACCACGACCTCGCAGCGCGTGCTGTCGGCACCGGGACTGAACGCCCAGGCCTCCACCACGTACTGCCGCCGCAGGGGCGTCGGCCC
>JAGTUZ010000327.1 GCA_018224415.1 Bacteroidota bacterium
CCTGCTGGAAGCGCTCGAAGGCCGCGGGGTCGTCAAGGATGTCACTGGAAACGTTCATCTGGCCGACACGCGAACGCAGTTCGGTGATTTCCGTGAGCAGTTCCTTTTCCTGCGACGCGTAGCCCTTGACGGTGGCCACGAGGTTCGGAATCAGGTCGAGGCGCCGCTGGTAGACGTTTTCCACCTGGCTCCATTTCGCGTTCACGTTTTCCTCGAGCGTCACCAGGCTGTTCTGCGCGCTGATGAACCACAGCACGAGAATCACCATAACGCCGAGGGCGATATACAAGGGCAGATTCTTTTTCATTTCGACTCCTCTTGAAGACGTGTATTCACAATAATCAGTATCATTTCATATCCCAAAAAGCTACGAAAACAGCGTTTCAAAAAAAAGAACCGCCCGGAGGCGGTTCACGATCAAACCCTCGTCACCCTGCCGCGCAATGCGCGTCAGTCCAGCGTGAAGTTCACCGAGAACATCAGGCCGGTGTCGGAATCATTATCGAAATACGCTTCGTCATTGACCAGGAAGTACTCCAGCGTTCCGTCGATGCTGATTTTCGGGCTGAGGAAGTAACGGAAGCCGGTCATCAGGCTCATGCTGATCCCGCTCTCCGGAAGCTCTTTCGGCTCGGTGTACGGAGAGAATCCTTCAATGATCTCGGCGGTCTCGTCGAACACTGTATAACCCAGGCGAAGGCCACCATACGGATCGAATCGTTCTTTCGGAAGGAAATGGTAACTCGCCTGGAACATCGACATGATAACGGAGCGATTGATGACTACTCTTGTCTGGCTGCCGATCGGAAACGGACCGCGTTCCGAGCCCCAGTAACGGATCACACCGCCCAGCCCGATATGCTCGTCGAAGCCAAATTCGTAATTGACTCCCCACCCGACCGGTTCCGTGACAACCGTGGCGTTGATGCCCAGTGTATGAGAACCGACCCGGTACTGCGCAGTGCTCGATGCGCCCAGCAAGAGCATGCCGACTGC
Source organism: Bacteroidota bacterium (assembly GCA_018224415.1). GTDB lineage: Bacteria > Bacteroidota > Ignavibacteria > SZUA-365 > SZUA-365 > SZUA-365. The sequence continues at coordinate 997 of JAGTUZ010000327.1, forward strand.
AATAAAAGGCAACAGGGTAAAGTAGCGTTTCATCCCACCGTCCTTGATAAGTGAATGATGATGGTGACTCGGCCGAGGGTGACCGGGATCTCGGTAAAAAGCGATGTTCGGCACCTTCAGTGAGAAAGGGACACCGTGGAAAGACATTTCGGTTCCGCTTCTCTCTTGTACCGGAATCTACCAAAATTCCGGGCAGAAAAAAACGTCCCCGCCGTGGCGGGGACAGGGAGATTGTAACATCTCTCGAACGACATGTTCGCCGTGGTAAAAGATGCGGGCTTTGGCTTAGATCGTGAAATCCACTCCGACGCTCAGCTGGATCGAGCTGCTGAAGTAGTCCGTGCCGGCGACGCGGAACTCGAGCTGTCCGTTGCCTGCGATCTTCGGACTGAAGAAATAACGCAGACCGCCGTAGGCGGTGAGGAATATGTCACCGGCGCTGGAGTCCGACCAGTCGTTGCCAGAATAGGGTCCCTTATATTCCACAGACGAGCTGTAGATCGCATAACCGAGCCTGCCGCCCGCGTACGGATCGAGCCGGTCGCCGGGCATGAAGTGGTACGCGGCCTGGAACTGGGGGATGATCGTCGACCAGGAGACCGAACCGTAAAAGAAATCTTCGGACCGTCCCCAGTATCGGATGATACCACCGATACCAACGTTTTCGCTGACCCCATGCTCGTACTGCACGCCGAAACCGATGGGTGTGGTGGCGAGCGTAAGAACAGGACCGAGCCAATTGCCACCGTGGCGGAACTGCGCCTGGCTTGTGGAAGTGTTGAGCATGACTGCCAGTACGGCGATCATGGTGAAACTGAGAGCTGATTTCATAAAGGCCTCCTCTATGATTGTGGTTGAAGGTTCGTCGAGCATTCGTCGGCACCTACCGCGACCTGCATTTTTCGATTCCTGACGTCCTGACGTCCTCACGTCCTGACGTCCTCACATCCTGACGTCCTCACGTCCTGACGTCCTCACGTCCTCACGTCCTCACGTCCTCACGTCCTCACGCTTTCAGCAGCTCGCGGGCAATGACGATGTTCTGCACTTCCGATGTGCCTTCGTAGATCTCGGTGATCTTCGAGTCGCGTAGGAAGCGCTCGACAAGATACTCCCGCACGTAGCCGTAGCCGCCATGAATCTGGACGGCTTCGAGGGCGTTTTCGACAGCGACGCGGGATGCGTACAATTTAGCCATTGCTGATTCCTTTACAAACTTCTGATGGGCGTCCTTGAGCCAGGCGGCCCGGTAGACGAGCAGACGTGCGGCATCGAGTTCGGTGGCCATTTTGCTAAGCTTGAACTGAATCGCCTGGAATTCGGAGATCACCTGCCCGAAGGCCTTGCGCTCCTTGCTATACTTGAGCGCGGCCTCGAACGAAGCGGCGGCGATGCCGAGCGCCTGCGCGGCGATGCCGATGCGGCCGCCGTTGAGCGTGTCCATCGCGAAGTTGAACCCCTTGCCGACTTCCCACACCACGTTTTCGTCTGGCACGAAACAGTTGTTGAACAGCAGTGAACAGGTGTCGGAGCTGCGGATGCCGAGCTTGTCTTCTTTCACGCCATGTTCGAATCCGGGGCTCCCTTTCTCGATCAGAAAGCAAGTGATGCCGCGGTAGCCCTTCTCACGGTCGGTCTGCGCTATCACGAGGTGATAGTCGGCCGTCGTGCCGTTGGTGATCCAGTTCTTGATGCCGGTGACCTCCCAGCCGCCATCGACCTTCACGGCTTCGGTTTTCTGCGAGGTGGCGTCGCTGCCGGCCTCGGGCTCGCTGAGCGCGAAGGCGCCGAGCTTGTCACCGCGGGCCAGCGGCTTGAGATACTTCTCCTTGATGTGGTCGGAGGCATATTTCTGCAGGCCGTAGGTGACGAGGGAATTGTTCACCGAGAGGATGACGCCGACCGACGCGTCGACCTTGGAGATTTCCTCCATGGCCAGCACGTAGCTCATCGTGTCCATCCCCGCGCCGTCGTACTGCGGATCCACCATCATGCCCATGAAGCCGAGTTCGCCCAGCTTCTTGACGATCTCGTAGGGGAATTCCTCGTTCTTGTCGCGTTCGACCGCGGTCGGGGCGATTTCCGCCTCGGCGAATTCACGCGCGGTCTGCTGTATCATTTTCTGGTCTTCGGTAAGCTCGAATTGCATGTTGTACCTGTCTTGTTTCGAAGTGAGCGTGGACGTCGGAATACGGGAGGCCGCAAACGATGACGGCCGCAGATAGCTGCGGCCGTCTCCGGGCGGCACGCCTGGTCAGGATGCCGAATAGTCGTAGAAGCCCTTGCCGGACTTGCGGCCGAGATGTCCGGCCGCAACCATCTTCTTGAGCAGCGGACAGGGACGGTATTTCGGATCGCCGAGTCCGGTATATAGGACGTTCATGATGTCCAGACACACGTCGAGGCCGATGAAGTCGGCCAGCGTGAGGGGACCCATCGGATGCGCCATGCCCAGCTTCATCACGGTGTCGATGGACTCGACCGTGGCGACGCCTTCCATCAGCGCGTAAATGGCTTCATTGATCATCGGCATGAGCACGCGGTTCGATACGAAGCCGGGATAGTCCTGCACTTCGACCGGCACCTTGCCGAGTTTCTCGCCCAGTTCGTGGATGGTCCGGTACACCTCGTCCGAGGTCTCGTGGCCACGGATGATCTCCACGAGTTTCATCACGGGAACGGGGTTGAAGAAATGCATGCCGATCACCTGCGTGGGACGCTTGGTGGCGGCCGCCATCTTCGTAATGGAAATCGACGAGGTGTTGGTGGCGAGAATGCATTCGGGACGCGTCTTCTCGTCAAAAGTGCGGAAGAGGTTTTTCTTGACCTCCTCGTTTTCCGACGCGGCTTCGACCACAAGATCGGCCGCAGCCAACGCGGCGTCGAGGTCGGTGTGTGCGTTGATGCGCGCGAGCGTTTCCTGTTTCTGTTCTTCGGTGATCGCTTCCTTCTTGACCTGACGGTCGAGGTTCTTCGTTATCGTCGCGAGGGCACGGTCGAGATAGTCCTGCTTGAGGTCGACGAGCTGCACCTGATGGCCGGTAGCGGCGAACACATGGGCGATACCGTTGCCCATGGTGCCGGCGCCGACGACGGTTACGTGTTGCATGATTGCTTCCTTGACAAATAGGTGTATAGGATTTTGGATTCCGCTTTCTGTTCAGCGCTCGACGACCAGGGCGCTGGCCTCGCCGCCGCCGATGCAGAGCGATGCCAACCCGCGCTTCTTTTCGAAGCGGCGCATGGCGTACAGCAGCGTCACCAGCACGCGCGTGCCCGAGGCGCCAATCGGATGGCCCATCGCCACGGCTCCGCCGTGCACGTTGACCTTCGCCGGGTCGAGCTTGAGCAGGTCGTTGTTGACCAGCGATACGACGGAGAACGCCTCGTTGATCTCGAACAGGTCGATGTCGTCGGTGCCGAGGCCGGCCTTGCCAAGGGCCTTGCTGATCGCGTCGGCGGGCGCGGTGGTGAACCATTCCGGCGCCTTCGCGGCCGATGCCTGCGCGACGATGCGCGCGAGCGGCTCGAGACCGAGTTCCTTGGCCTTCGCTTCGGACATGAGCACCACGGCCGCGGCGCCGTCGTTGAGCGCGGAGGCGTTTGCCGCGGTCACCGTCCCGTCTTTCTTGAAGGCAGGTTTCAGATCGGGCACCTTGTCGAACTTCACTTTCCGGATGTCCTCATCCTCTGTCACGACAACGGGGTCACCCTTGCGCTGGGGAATCTCCACCGGCACGATCTCGTCGTTGAAGGTACCGTCCTCGAGCGCCTTCAGCGCACGGGTGTAACTCTCGATGGCGTAGGCGTCCTGCCGGTCGCGGGGGATGCTGCACTCGGTGGCGCAAAGTTCCGCGGCAAGGCCCATGTGATAGTCATTGTAGACGTCCCACAGACCGTCCTTGATCATCCCGTCGATCAGCTGCGCGTGCCCGAAATTGTAACCGGTGCGCGCGCGGTCAAGGTAGTATGGCGTATTGGACATGCTCTCCTGTCCACCCGCCACCACGATCTCGGCGTCGCCGGTCATGATGGCCTGGGCACCGAGCATGACGGACTTGAGGCCGGAGCCGCAAACCTTGTTGATGGTCATGCAGGGAACGGACTGCGGGATGCCGGCGAACAGCGCCGCCTGGCGGGCGGGTGCCTGGCCGACGCCGGCCGTGAGCACATTGCCCATGATGACTTCGGAAACGTCTTCAGGCTTGATGTTCGCGCGTTTGAGCGCTTCCTTGATGGCGATGGCACCGAGCTGCGGTGCGGTCAGGGATTTCAGCGAGCCGTTGAACGCCCCGATGGGGGTGCGGGCGGCGCCGACGATGACAACTGCATTCATGAGATGTTCCCGTGATGTTGTTGATGAAACTCAGCTGTTCATGTATTTGAGAAATTCCTTGTTGCTCTTCGTACCGCGCATCTTCTCGATAAGGAATTCCATGGCCTCGACGGTGCTGTAGTCGCTGAGCACCTTGCGGAGGACCCAGACGCGGCTGAGCTCCTCGGGCGTGAGCAGCAGGTCTTCCTTGCGTGTGCCGGAACGGTTGACGTCCATGGCCGGGAAGACACGCCGGTCGGAGAGCTTGCGGTCGAGTACGATTTCCATGTTACCGGTGCCCTTGAATTCCTCGAAGATCACTTCGTCCATGCGGCTGCCGGTGTCCAC
>JAGTUZ010000328.1 GCA_018224415.1 Bacteroidota bacterium
GCACTCGAGGCCGGCGTGAATCGCCTTGATCTCGGGGTCCTTGCCGAAGAGTTCCTTGTGGCTCTGGCGCACGTGCTTGAGCGCGAGGGAGTCCATGTTGGGTTTCCAGCCGGGATAGCCGTCGCCCATGACGATGCGCAGGCCGGCGAGGCGGAGGATGGCCTGCACCATGGCTACCGCGTCGTACTTCTCGGATTCGACCGAACTGCGCTGGCTGGTGCCGACCGTGAGTGTGTCGCCGTCAATGGTGACCGTTGCGAGGTTGGTCGAGGTTTCGACCAGACCTTCGATGTCGGCGCTCATCTTGAGCACGCCATGCGGCAGGGCCTGCAGCACGTCGAGCAGCGTGGCGAACTGCGCGTCTTCCATGACACGGCCGTTGCCCTCCACGCGGCGCGCGATCACCTTGAGCTCGGGCTCGACGGTATGGATCTCATTGAGGAAGGTATCGGTGAACCCCTCCATTTTCGCAATGACGGCGTCGGTCTTGTTCTTCGGCACGTACACGGTCACCTCCGCCTCGCGCGGAATGGCGTTGCGCTTGCTTCCGCCGATCATGCCTGAGAACGCGATGCCGGGATGGTCCTTGCGCAGGTCCGCGAGCACGCGGGTGAGGAACTTGATGGCGTTTCCACGGCCCGTGGCGACGTCAAGGCCTGAATGCCCGCCCTTCAATCCGCTCACCATGATCTCCACCGCTTCGTGCGTTTCCGGTGCGGCGCTCATGCGCATATCCATCACACCTGCGGTGTCCATGCCACCGGCGCAGCCGACATACAACGCGCCGTCTTCCTCGGAATCGAGATTGAGCATGATATCCGCCTTGAGGAAGCCGGGCTTGAGTCCCTTCGCGCCGGTCAGTCCGGTCTCTTCGTCGACGGTGAAGAGAAACTCCATCGGCGGATGCACGAGATCCTTCGATTCAAGTACGGCGAGGCCGGCCGCGACGCCGATGCCGTTGTCCGCGCCCAGGGTTGTGCCTTTCGCCGTCACCCAATCGCCGTCCACATAGGCCACGATCGGGTCGTTGTCGAAGTCGAAATCGGTGTCCTTGTTTTTCTCGCAGACCATGTCGACATGGCCCTGGATCAGCACCATCGGAGCGTTTTCATACCCCGGCGTCGCGGGTTTGCGCACGACGACGTTGCCGGTCTCGTCCTGTTCGTAGCTGTAGCCGAGCTCTCCGAGCAGCTGCTTGAGCCACACGAGGACTTTCTCTTCCTTCTTCGAGGGACGCGGGACCTGCGTCAGGCCATGAAAGTGTTTCCAGAGGATTTTGGGTTCGAGTTCGTTGACGGGCGTGGACACGGGGGACTCCTTGTCTGGTGGAAGGAAAAAATCGGTACAATCATTACAAGTAACGAAAGATCGGGATTCGGGGCAAGGCAAATGGCGCGCTCCGCGTGCCGCCATTGCGGCGCTGCGCGCCGCAGCCGTTGCCTCGCTTCGCTCGGCAGCCTTCGCGCTGCTTCGCTGCGCGGCCGGGCGCGCCGAAGGCGCATTGCCGTGCCGCGGAGCGGCACGATGGCTGCGCCGCGGAGCGGCGCAACAGCGCCGAGCGAAGCGAGGCAATTGTCTTGCCAATGCACAGGCAAATCGCTAGGTTTCGGTTTATTCATTCACTCGATTCCCAGGGCATATGCGTATTCGTCTGATCGCGATTCTTCTCTTGCTGTGCGGGGCGGCGGCGCCGGACATGATGGCACAGGACACCCGCGAAAGCGCCGAATTCAAGCTTGCGGTGCAGTTGTACAACGACGGACTCGACGCGCAGGCGGAGGACCAGTTCCGCAGTTTCATCGACCGTTTCCCGAACACGGCGAGCGCCATCGAGGCGCGCTTCTATCTCGGGTTGCTGCAGAAGAAGGCGAAGAAATACGGGGAGGCGAAAAACACCTTCCAGGACTTCGCGCTCCGCCACCAGGAGCATCCCAAGGCGCCAGACGCCTGGTGGAGCCTGGGAGAAATTTACGCAGCCGAACACGACTACGCCGAGGCAGGACAGGCCTTCGCGAAGATGAAGGCCTTTCATCCGCGAAGCGCGAAGGCGCCCGACGCCCTGCTGCTTGCAAGCGGGTATTTTCTCAAGGCATCCGATTTTGAAAACGCCCGGACCGTGCTCAACTCGATTCTGCTCGAGTATCCGCGGTCGGCGGTGCGCAACGACGCGCAGTTCGCCCTCGGACAACTGTTTCTCGCCACCGGAGAGGCCGAACGGGCGCATCGCGAATTCACCCGCCTGCTCAGCGAGTCCGTCTCGCAGGACCTGCGGGCCCGCATCATTGTTGCGATTGGCGAAGCACAGGTGCTGCTCGGCAATCGCACTGATGCCGAAGCGCGCTTCCGCGAGGCCATCAGCACGTATCCGAACAGCGCGGCCGCCTTCGAGGCGCAGGTCAAGCTGGGCGACATGCAACGGCTGTTCCGCGATTTCGCCGGTGCGCGCACGCAATACGAGGCCGTGACCGTCGCAACCAAAGCGCCCGATGCGATCAAGCAGAAGGCATACATCGGACTGGCCGAGACCGCCATGGCCACGGGAGACGCCCGCGCCGCCACGGACGCCTATGCCCGTCTGTTCAGGGAAGCGTCCAGCGAAAGCGTGGAACCGCAGGTCTACCGCAGCGCAGCAACTGCGGCGCGCAAGGCCGGGGACTTCCCGCAGGCGGAGGCCTGGCTCGACCGGCTGTACCGCGACACACTCGTGGCCGTCGACCGGCGCGGCCTTCTGGTGGATCTGGCCGAGACCGCCGCGGAGGGACGCAATTTCACATCCGCGACGGGACGCTACCGTGAGTATCTGCAGCGCTATCCTACGGATGCCGGTGCACCCTACGCCCTGTTGCGGATCGCACAGATCGAGGAAGAACATTTCGAGAACCATGCAGGCGCACTCGAACAATATGGCGCCGTGATCGAGCGCTATGGGTTGACCGCCGTCTCCGACGACGCGCAGTTCGGCCGTGCACGCACGCTCGAGCGGCAGGAGCAATGGGGCGAAGCCGCCGCTGCCTATCGCCAGGTACTGCTGCAGTTTCCCGCCTCCGAATGGCGTGACGAGGCGCGCACCCGGTTGCGCGCTCTCGACCAGCTCGGCGGCGCCGATGTTTCGGCATCCATCGAACAGCTGGCATCGGTCATCGCCGTGCTGCACGAACAGCCCGGATCGGCGCAGGTCGACCTCCTGCTCGGGCGCGTGTATCTCGAGCAGATCAGGGACTTCACCCGCGCCGAGAAATATTACGATGCCGCCCTCCGAAAAGGTGTCACCGGCGAAGAGGCCGAAGAGGCAGGGTTCGGAGCGGCAATGGCTGCCGTACGCATGGCGCAGGCAGGCAAGCGCGAGTTCGCCGTGGCCCGCCAGCGTAGTAACGAATTTTTCTCCGCTCATGCCGGCAGCACGCGGCGCGACGATCTGGCGTGGGCGCTGTTCACGCTGCAGTCCGCCTCCGGGCGTCCGTCTGACGTGCTGGACGCCGCCAACGCCTTTCTCGCACTCAATCCGTCTGCGTTTCGCGGACAGGTGCTTGTTGCGTACGCCGATGCGTTGCTGGAACTCGGACGCGCCGCCGACGCCGAGAAGGAATACACCATGGTGGTCGAGACCGCCGGATCGGCGGATGCCGGCGTGGAGGCCTGGTACGGGCGTGCCCGTGCCCGTGCGGAACTGCGGCGTTTCGACGAAGCCATCGCGGACCTCCGAAGCTACATCGCCAAGGCACCCAATGGCGCCTCGATCGCCGACGCCCTGCTGCTGCTCGGTCGGCTGCAGACGCGCGTGGGACAGTACGACGAGGCCGTGCGGAGTTTCGACCGCGTGGCGGACGATTTTGTCTACAGCGGTCTGGCCGATACCGCGCGCATCGCCGCCATCCGCGCACTGACAGAGGGCAGCATGCTGCGTTCCGTGACGACAGAGGCGGCTGCGGATATCCAGGCAGCGCTCGCACGTGCCGACCGGGCGCTGCGCGATGCGGAAGCCAATCCCTTCCGCGGAGCCGACGCCGTGCAGGAGTTCCTCTTCGCACGCGCACACACGCTTGCGCTGGCCCGCGAACGAACGGATGCGAAGCGTGCGCTGCTGCGTTACGCCGCCGCCTTCCCGGAAGGTGCGCACATCGGCGAAGTGTATTTCGCGCTCGGGCAAATGTACAAGGACGAAGGAAAGATCGATCTCGCCACAGCCTACCTCCAGCAGGCGGGGACGATTAACGAGGGCGGTGAGGCCCTGCGCGACGCGGCAGACCTTCTGCTCGAAAGCGGCCGGCACGAACGCGCCATCGCGGCATACCGGAAGCTGGCCGAACAGGCGGGGAGTCCGGTGGAACGACAGTACGCCGAATCGCGCATCGTTGTCGCCCATTACCGTGCCGGCACGCTCGACGAGGCGCAGAAGGGTGTTGCTGCGTTCAAGACCGCCTGGCCCGACGCCAAGCCGGTGCTTGACGAATTCGAACTCGAGCGCGGCAAGCACTTCTTCCGCAAGGGCGACTATCGCCAGGCGCAGGATATTTTCGATGACGTCGAGGATTCGGATGTGAAAGCGATCAGCGCGCTGGCGATGTACTGGGACGGCCGCTGTCTCGAGGCCCAGAGCAAGAACGCGGATGCCATCAAGCGATTTAACAAAGTGATCAAGGACCATCCGGGCAGCGAAGCGGCCCTCGAGGCGATGATGTCGGTCGGCCGCATGCAGCTCCGCGCGGAGAAGTATCCGGAGGCAGCCGCACAGTTCAAGGCCATCGTGGATCTCGGCAACATACCCGAGTCGAAGCTGAAGGAGGCTATCAACGGCCTGATCAGCTGCTACGAAGAAATGGAGATGTACGACGTTGCGGTGGAAATGACACGTCGGTTCATCGACACCTGGCCCAGCGATCCGACGGTGTTCCGCAAGCGTGTCAACCTCGGCTTCTACTATTACAAACTGCGGTATTTCGAGCAGGCCATCACGCATTTTGAAAGCCTGCTTCCCGAGGCTCCTCCCGATGACCAGGCGGAAATACGCTACTACATAGGGGAGAATTATTTTTACAAGCAGGATTTCACGCAGGCCGCGCTCGAGTTCCTGAAGGTCCCTTACCTCGTGACCAGCAAGGAAGCGATCATGTGGACAGCGCTCGCCTACGCGATGGCAGGCAAGTCCTACGAAGCCCTGTCCAAATTCGACCTCGCTCTCGGCATGTACCAGAAGATACTGGACACTCCGGGAATTGCCGGCCATGACCGGGCGGAGGCGGAAAAGGCCATCGCGCGGATCAAGGCGCTCATCAAATAACCGACGACGGACAACGGAACCGACGGGCTGGACCGTCGGCACTCGGAGGCAGCGATGCATGGATTCGAGTGGACATTCGAGCTGCGTTTCATCGTGGCGCTGGGTCTCGGCTTTCTTGTGGGACTCGAACGGGAAAGCAGTGGGGCCGACCGTGCGACCGGCAGGGTGTTCGCCGGCGTGCGCACCTACACGATCATCAGTATGTACGGCTTCGCCTGTGCCTGGCTCTTTCGCGGTGGCGTCACGCTCGCCCTGCCCGTCGGCATGCTGTCCGTCACCGCACTGGCGCTGGTCGGCTATCTCGCGAAACTGAAGGAAGGGCGGGTGGGGTGGACCAGCGAAGTCGCGGCCCTGCTCACGTTCCTTGTCGGAGTGCTGTCGCTGCTCGCCGATATCTGGGTGCCCATGACGCTCGGCATCGTCACCACCGTCCTGCTCTCCGAAAAAGGGGAGTTGGAGCGCTTCGTTGACCGGCTCGACACGTCGGAATTCCTCGCCGTGCTCAAGTTTCTCGTACTCACGGCGATCATTCTTCCCGTGCTGCCCGACCGGGAGTACACGGAATTCGGACTCAATCCGGCGCGTGTCTGGCAGATCGTCATTCTGGTTTCCAGCATCGGGTTTGTCGGCTATGTGCTCACCAAAAAATTTGGCGCCCGGCTCGGTCTGTGGCTTTCCGGACTGCTGGGCGGCATCGTCTCCAGCACGGCGGTGTCCATCGCCGCCGGTCGCATCGCCCAGCGCGATCCGGCCCGATCACCCGGGGCCCTGCAGATGGCGCTGCTCGCGAGCGCGGTCATGTACCTGCGTATCCTGGTGCTCGTCTGGATCATCGATGCCGGGACCGCCACAGCGCTGTGGTGGCGCATGCTGCCGCTCGCCGCGGTGGGCGTGCTGCTGACACGTGGTATCGGAGGAGGCGAACGCCCCGCCGTCGGAGGAGACGCCGCCTCGCTGCAGAATCCGTTCGAACTCAAGCCCGCACTCGTGTTCGCCGTCGTCTTTGTGCTGCTGTCGGTGCTGACGGTGCTCGCCCGCGAGCATTTCGGAGGTGCGGGTGTGCTGCTGCTGGCCGCGATCGTCGGGGTGGTGGACATCGATCCGTTCATTCTCTCCATCGCCCGCGGAGCAGGCGGACAAACGCTGCTGATCGCCGCCATGCTGCTTGCCATGATGAGCAACACCATCGCCAAGGGCAGTTACTTCGCGGTGCTCTCCCGCGAGCGCCGCCGCGATGCGATCTGGCGATACGGTGTCTGGGCGCTGCTGCACATCCCCCTGTTGTTTCTCTGACCGTGGCGCGACTGCACGCCGGAAAGTACGCGACTGTGCGCCGGAAAGTACGCGACTGTGCGCCGGAAAGTACGCGACTGCACGCCGGAGAGAATGCGACTGCACGCCGGAGAGGATGGTGGAAGTTTGCCATTTACGGATAAAATCCGGTACATTGGTGGAAACACGATCCCGCCGTCGCGTTCCATCTTGGACCATCGATCGAGGAGTTCACATGAGCTCGGGAAAGATCCTGCTGCTGAGCTGCGTTGTCCTGTGCACGATCTGGGAATGGACCGCTCCGTCCGAAATCTCGGCCCAGCAACGAACGCTGGGACCGGTCCTTCGCATTTATACCGATCCGTTTCTCTTTGATACCGTGCGCTGTCGCATTCGGCGCTGCGTGCCGCTCACCTTCCACAACATCGGCGACACGGCGCTGGTTGTGCACAACCACGATGTCGTCCGGCGGCCGTTCTACACGCGCATCGATACGCCGCTGGTGCTGCAGCCCGGGGAGATGCGCACCTTCGATCTCTGCTACAATCCCGCCCAGTACACCGCCGACAGCCAACGCGTTTTCCTTCGCGCGGACACGCGCCTGCCGCTTTCCATCGCTATGGTGCATGACGTGAGCTCGAGCATGTTCACGACCATGCCCGACGGCAGGAAACGCTACCAGGCCGCGCATGACGCCAGCGTGGAATTCATCGGCAACCTGCTCGACACGTTGGGGATCGTCGACGAGGCGGCGGTGTTCACCTACGACGACAATGAGCACTTCAAGGTGACACAGTCATGGACCACCGACACGGCCGCGCTGCGCGCAGCCATCCCGAACGTTGTGCTCGGCACGGCCACATGCACCTATGACGCCATTTCGCGTACCATCGACTCGATGGACACACGCATCAAAAAGCGCATTCTTATCATGGTCACCGACGGAGAGGACAGCGGCATCACTACCTGTGGCATCGCCTCGCCGGAGTCGGTGATCAAGAAGGCGCAGGAGCACGACGTGCGTATCTACGCCATCACCATCGGCAATATCGACCGCACGCCGTTGATCCAGATCGCGAAGGCCACCGGTGGCCGGGAGTTCAATGCGACCCTGAGCGCGGACCTTCTCGCCATCTATCGCGAGATCGCGGTGGACATGAGCAAGAACGTCCAGGTCAGCATTTTCATGAAGGGTGCGGCCGTGGGTCCGAAACTGGAGATCACTCCGCCGACCTGGAATTTTGACAGCGTGCAGGTCGGCGCAACGGCCTGCGAGGATGTGCTCGTGCGCAACGCCGGCAACGCCTGGCTGCACGCCGACTCGGTGCGAAAGGTCTTCCAGCCGCCGTACTCGCTGCAGGATCTCATGGTGGACTCCATCGCGCCGTTCCAGACCGTGCCTGCGCGCGTGTGCTTCACACCGCTGCTGCCGCTGCATTACAACGTGCCGATGCCATATTTCCCCTCTCCCTGCGAGTTCGCCGAGGATACGCTCACCGGTACGGGCAGCAGTTACCTGCTTCCAAGGGATCCGCGGAAACTGCCGCTGCTCGAGGTGCGGATGCCTGTCTTCGACACGACCTTCTGCCAGACCACGGAGTGTCGCGTGCTCGAACTGCACAACGCCGGCGATACAACGGTGACCGTGCATTCCCTCGACTTCATCCCTCCGCCATTCACCGGGAGCGAAGCCGTGCCGTTCGACATCCAGCCGGGCGAAACGAAATCCATCACGATCTGCTACACGCCGCCGGATGCTCCGCGCCTCGATACGCTGCACGTCGGCTTCACCGCCGACATGCGCGTTCCGCAGCGCCTCGCGCTGTTCTTCGACGAGGGCGAGGCCATGAGTGAGGAATTCATGCCGGGCCTCAGCCGCCTGCTCGCCGCCGCCGCGGGCGCGTCGGATTTCGCCGATGGTTTCGTTTTTTCCGCCGGCTTCACCGACGCGGTCACCGTCGCGCGCTTCGACAGTGCCGACGCGCTGCGCTGGGACGGCGCCTACTTCACTGACCGCGATTCGCTGCGCGCGGCGCTGCCCGATTCCGCCGGCATGCGGGTGAGTTGTCCCTTCGACGCGATGGACCGCCTGCTCACCGGCTTCGACGGCCTGCACCGCGAACCGGAGACGATTGTCCTGTTTACCGCGGGCGAGACGGCCGGTGCCGCCTGCGGTCCCATTACCGCGACCGAACTCGCCGGACACGCGATGGCCCTCGGCACACGCATTCATTGCGTGCAGCTGGGCGAGGCCGATTCCACCGACCTGCAGCAGCTCGCGCAGGCGACCGGCGGACGGTATCTTCGTCCGCAGTCCCTGCTTGATCTCATCCTGCAGTTGCGCGACCTCGAGGAGGAGTTCTCGCACAACGTCCGTTACACCGGCTCCGCCGTCGCACGCGGCGTGACGCCGATCGTGCATGTGGACAGGGACACGATTGATTGCGGGGTGTATTACTCGGATGACAACAAGGAGCCGAAGCTCGGATACGCGTTTGTCACGAACAGCGGAGATGCTCCGCTTGTCCTCATCGAGGGGCAAGGACTCGGACCGAATTTCC
>JAGTUZ010000329.1 GCA_018224415.1 Bacteroidota bacterium
AGGTAGGTCCGCTTTCACGGGCGATCAACCGCCCTTCTCCCCCTCGACCCTTCTATCCCTCTATCCTTCTCCCCCTCTATCCTTCTCCCCCACTCACACCCGATCGTGGATCTCGCTGACTTCATGCGGAAGCACCACGCGGTGATACTGGGCGAAATAGGCAAGCAGCGCATCGACCATCGGGGCAGCCGAATCGCGCATCAGATCCACGGTGGGCAGGCCAGTCTCCTGTTCAAACCGGGCCACGGTCTGACGGTAATCCTGTGTGTTGAGGTCCATGGAGTTGAGGCCGATCGCAACGATGCGGGAGGACTTGAAGACGCCCATGACGCGTTCGTGCAATTCGCGGGAGTCGGCAATGCCCGGCAAGGGCATACCGTAGCCGTCGGTTTCCCTCGAGGGATGATGGCAGAGAATCATGGCGTCGGGCATGGCACCGTGCATCAGACCAAGTGCGATCGGCGAATTTCCGCAATTGCTGATCGCTCCCTGTCCTTCGACAATCACGTATTCGTAGCCTTCGTTGGCCGCCTTGTCGATCTCGAATTCCAGCGCGCCGGTGATGAAATCAGCGGGAAGGTCTTCGACAGAAACGCCACGTCCACTGATCAGGATGCCAGTCGGCCCGGTCCCCACCATGGCGACGTTGATACCGCGTCTCCGCATCTCGCGCTGCAGCATGAGCGCCGTGGTCATTTTTCCGGTGTCGGAATCGGTCCCCACCGTGAGGATGGTGCCGATTCCGCGCCGGCGCCAGCTTCCCTGCGCGCGTATCAGGTGACTTTTCGACACCTGATGCAGGTCGTGGATGCGCAGACCTTTTTCCTCGGCGATGGTCGAGAATTCGGCGTCCCTGCGCAATGGCTGCTTGAGTCCGCTGACGATGTGCAGGCCGGAATGGAGGGCGCTGCGGATGATGTGCCGCCAGCTGTCGGGAAGCACTCCCCCCATCGGTGTGATACCGATCAGCATCGAATCGGGACGGTATTTCATCGCCTCCTCGAGTGACGACACGATAGGCGTGTCGCCGCCGAAGCCGATGATCTCCTGCGTTGTCCCGCTCTCCTTGCTGCTGTCGATAACGGCGACGATGCGGTCCGGAATGTACAGCAGTGCGGCGATCACCATGCGGAGGCCGATCGAACTCAGTCTTCCCTCGGCCAGCAGCACCATGCGCTCGCTCTGCCGTGTGAGCATCACCATGCCGGCACATCTCCCGGGAAGAGGATCTGCGAACGCTCGGGACCGACACTCACGCAGGTGACGCGGACGCCAATATAGTCTTCGACCGCGGTGATGTAGGCTTTTGCATTCTCCGGAAGATCGTCGAACGAGAGCACCGAGGAAATGTCTTCCTGCCAGCCGGGGAAGGATTCATAGACGGGATGCATGATCTCGAGACGACGAAGGTTGGTCTGGAAATGGTTGGTACGCCGGCCTTCGTACTCATAGGCCGTGCACACACGCACTTCCTCGAGACCGCTGAGCACATCGAGTTTCATCATACCGACGGATCCGATGCCGTTGAGCATGGCAGAGTAGCGCATCGCCACGGCGTCGAACCATCCGCAGCGCCGTCGTCGTCCGGTGGTCGAGCCGTATTCCTGTCCCTTCACAAGCAGATGTTCTCCCACGGCGTCATCGAGTTCGGTCGGGAAGGGACCCAATCCCACGCGGGTGGTATAGGCCTTCATCACGCCGATGACCGAGTCGATGGCCGTCGGCGCGATACCGAGTCCGATGGTGGCGCCACCGCTGATCGGACTGGAGGATGTGACATACGGATACGTCCCGTGATCGATGTCGAGCAACGCGCCCTGGGCGCCTTCGCACAACACGTCTTTCCCGTCGCGAATGGCATCGTTGAGATAGAAGGCGGTATCGGTGACGTATTCGTCGATCAGTTCGTCAAAACGCTTGTACTCGTCGATGATCTTCTCGACGTCGAGTTCCTCGGCGTCGTAGATCTTGCTGATGATCTGGTTTTTCTCTTCCAGGTTGCGGCGGATGCGCGATTCCAGGATGTCGTGGTCCAAAAGGTCCACGATGCGGATACCCACGCGTGCGGCCTTGTCGTAATAGGCCGGTCCGATGCCGCGGCCGGTTGTGCCGATCGGGGCGAGGCCCTTTTCCACCAGCGAGTCGAGCAGCTTGTGGTAGGGCATGATCATGTGGGCGTTGTGGCTGATCTTCAGGCGCCCCTTGAGCGAGATGCCCTGGGACTCGAGAAAACGTATTTCCTCCATCAGGGCGACGGGGTCGATCACCACGCCGTTGCCGATGACCGCGACGCAGTGTTCATGGAAAATGCCGGACGGGATCAGGTGCAGGACGTATTTCTGGTCGCCGATTTCAATGGTGTGACCGGCGTTGGCACCGCCCTGGTAGCGGGCCACGATGTCGACGTCCTTGCTGAGAATGTCAACCAACTTTCCCTTTCCTTCATCGCCCCACTGGGCGCCCACGAGAACTCGCACGGCCATGGGTCATGCTCCTGTGATGGAAAAAAACTGCAACGTGCGGTCCGCATGCTGCGCGCGAAGGCGGAAGAATGCGGCCGCATCGAAAAAGAACGGGCCTCCCCGGTGTCCCCAGGAGGCCGTCGGAATCAATTTGTCAGACTCGGTTGCGGAATCAGGACGCAAAGCTGGCGACGGCCTCGTCCACGCTGTCGTACGGATGGAAGATCGTATGCAGCTTGGTGATCTCTATCAGCTTGCGGACGTTTCCGGTCAGGCAGGCGAGCTTCAGCTCGCCGCCGTTGCTTTTCATGGTTGTGTAACCGCCGATCAGCATGCCCAGGCCCGAGCTGTTCATCAGCGTCACCTGGGAGAGATCGATCACTACCTGTTTGCGTCCGTCGTCGATGAGCCGGTGAAGCTCATCGTTGAGAGCGTTGGCTTCGGGACCGCCGAGAATCGCCCCCTGCAGGGACAGGAGGGTCACACCGTTCCGGTCTGTCGCGGGGATCTGCATGGCTGCCTCCTAGAAAGTGATTTTGGCGTTCCGGGACTTCGCCCAGTCCAACGTCAGCGCGCCCGCAACAAAAATGCTTGAGTAGGTTCCGGTAAACACACCCACGGTCATCACAAACGCGAAACCGCGCGTGGGCTCACCACCGAAAAACATGAGCGACGACATCACGAGCAGCGTCGTCACCCCAGTCAGAATGGTACGGCTCATCGTGGTGTTGATGCTCTTGTTCATCACCGGCTCGAGCGCGCTGGTCTTGAACAGCTTGAGGTTTTCACGCACGCGGTCAAACACCACCACCGTATCGTTCACCGAATAACCCACGAGCGTCAGAAACGCCGCCACCATGGCTTGGTCGAACTCGAGATTGAGACCAGGGATCATATCGGTAAAAATGGACACAAGGCCGAGAGTCAGAAGCACGTCATGAAACAGTGCGGCCACGGTGCCGAAGGCGAAAATGAACTTGAAGCGGAAACCGATGAAAACGAGAATACCGATGAGCGCGAAAAACACCGCAACCACGGCATCACGCCGGATTTCGGAACCGATTTTCGCCTCCACGCGGTTTTCCTGCAGCACTTCGATATCGCTGTTGAACGCCGCAATCAGCGCGTCCTTGATCTGGTCGGAAATGGTCGATCCCATGCCCTTCTGGTCCGTGCGGACGATGAAGTCCGTATCGGAACCGAAAGACTTGATTTCGATGCTTCCCATGTTGGCCTCGCGCATGATCGTGCGCAGCTCAGCGATGCTGGCCGACTTGGGCAGACGCACCACCACCTCGGTCCCGCCCTTGAAATCGAGACCGAATTGAATCCCCTTGACGAGGATCGAGACGATTCCAAGAAGGAGGATGACGGCGGACACGCCGTAGAGGACCTTCCGCTTGCCCATGAAATCAAAATTGAGATTCTTGAAAATTCTCATGATGCTCTATTTACTCCTGGATCACTTGCATTCTTGTGGGTCGTTCCGTCATCCGAACTTGACGATCGACGGCGCCTTGTCGAGAGTGATTTCGAAAATGACGCGCGTCATCACGATCGCGGTGAACAGCGAACAGAGGATACCGATCATCAGCGTGAGAGCGAAGCCCTGGATGGGGCCGGAACCGAACTGGTACAGGATGATCGTCGTGAGGAGCGTCGTGAGATTCGAGTCGATGATGGCCGGGAACGCGCGCGAATACCCGGCGTCGATCGCGGCCCGCATGGTCTTGCCGGCGCCGTACTCCTCGCGGATGCGTTCGTTGATGAGCACGTTTGCGTCGACCGCCATACCCACGGTGAGCAGGATACCCGCGATGCCAGGCAGCGTGAGCGTGCCATGGAAGCCCGCGAGAATGGCGAGGATGAAGCCCACGTTGAACAGCAGCGCGATGTCTGCCGGCACGCCGCCGTACTGGTAGTACAGCACCATGAAGAAGATCACGATGCCAAAGCCGATGAGGAAGGAATTCAGACCCTTTCTGATCGAATCCTCACCGAGCGACGGACCGACCGTGCGCTCTTCGATGATCTCCACCGGTGCGGGAAGGGCACCGGCCTTGAGCACGATCTCGAGCAGACGCGCCTCGTCCATGTTTTCCATGCCTTCGATCTGCGAATTGCCGCCGATGATTTTCTGCTTGACATTCGGTGCCGAGAACACGGCGTTGTCAAGCACGATGGCGATGCGCTTGTTGACGTTCGCGCCGGTGACACGCGCCCATTCGCGCGCACCCTCGGCGTCCATCTGCATGGACACAACCGCCCCGCCGAAGCCGGCCTGGTCGGTCTGCGCACGCGCACCGGTAACGACCTCGCCGGTCAGCTCGGGCTTGCGCTTGAGAATGTAGAATTCGTAAAAGTCCTGTCCTTCGTTCGTGAACGTCGGCTTGGCGCTCCACGCGAAGGAGACGTCGTCGGGAATGGCGTTCCTCACATCCGAGCGGTCCAGGATGTTGTTGATGCGCTCCCGCTGCTCCGGCGTGGCATACAGTCCATACTCCGTGGCGGTAAACAGCGCCATGAAGGGATTCTTCTTCTTCCATTCGTCGAACTTCTGCTCGTCGGTCATGCTGGCCTGGGCGACGGAGTCGGCGGTGTTCGCTGCGCTGTCGGCCGCTGCGATGCTCCCGTCCGTGGTCGCGGTCGTGTCACCCGCAATTGCCGATGTGTCGGCTTCGTCCTCGACCGGCTTGCCGAGCAACGCCTTGTCGATGTTGCTGAAAGCCTTGAGCATACTGTTCTCTTCGGCGAAGAGCTTGAACTCGAGCTGGGCAGTCTCCTGGATCAGTTGGCGCACTTCGCGTTCGTCACTCACGCCCGGAAGCTCCAGGATGATGCGGCGACTGCCACTGCGCGTGATCGTGACTTCCGAGACGCCGTACTGGTCGATACGGTTGCGGATGATCTCCAGCGCGCGCTCGACCGCTTTCTCTGATTCATCGTTGAGATAGGTCATCACTTCGGAGTTGGAGTTGCGGATGTCGCCGTAGTAACGGCTCAGACGCATGCCCTTTTCATCGAACTTCCGGCCGATGATGTCAAGCACAGTCTCGTCGCTCGTGGCGGCATCAGTGCGTGCCTCGTCGAGAATGGCGCGGAGGTTGTCGTCCTCGTTCTTGGCGAGCTTCGCGAGCAGCTCGACGATGTCCACCTCCATGGTGACGTACATGCCGCCCTGCAGATCGAGACCGAGCTTCAGGCGCGACTCGCGGCTGTTGCGAATGGACTCCTCGTTTTCATCGAAGTACTTCGTGCTGTCGGCGTCCGAAAGACTCTCGAGCTTGCCTTGATGCACGGAATCCATGTACGTCGGCCAGAGCAGGTATCCCGCCAGACCGAGGAACGCGGCTATTAGGACGATCCGGAACAGGTATTTCTTCACGGAAGTCAGACCTCCAACGTCAGATATGTATAGATGAACTCAAAAAATCTTTTCAAAATGGTTCAGAGAACAAATATAGGGAGTCCCTGCTATCAAAGTCAATTCGAATCGGTGAATCGGTGAATAGGTGAGGCGGTGAGGCGGAGGATAGCTACCGCGGCGGTGTCAGCTCCCGCACGATCTCGATTGCCCAACGGCGCAGGCGGATGCCGTTTCCCGGCCCGGCAAGACGGTGCACGTCCGGAAGCAGGGCAGACAGACGGTACCGGCGCACCCAGTCGAGCGCGGCAAGTGCGAGCACGTCATCCCTGCTTTGACTGCGCAGCCGCTGCCGCAGCATGGCGATATTTTCCGCCATGCGGACGGCAGTCGTATCAGCGGCAAGAATGCCGTTCATCGCGGAGGCCTCGACAAAATAACTCGAATCCTCCAGCATGCGGTGGAACAGCGGAAGAAGCGCGGGATCACGGAAATTATTCAATCCGTTCAGGGCGGTGGAACGCACTCCGGCATGGCGGTCGCGTGTGAGGCGGATGAAGAGTTCGCGCAGTTGCCCCGCGTACGCACGTCCTTCCGGCTGCAGCCGTGACAGCAGCGTGGCGATGCTCTTCCGCACCTCGCGATGCACATCATCCGCTGCCGCCGCAAACAGGGCATCCCGGACCTTCCCGTCATCGATGTCCTCGACGAGCACCTCCGCCGCAAGCACGCGCTGGGCGGGGGAACGCGCTTCCCGCAGCAGTCGCATCCGCTCTCCTGATGTGTAATCCATCTCGAGACGTCCGCAGAGAAGGTTTTGCGGATCGGCTTCGAAGAACAATCCCTCGCCTTCTGCAAGCGCCAGACGGACGACGGTTTCCTCGCCGTCGATCCACACACGCCGCTCGCGTCCAGTGGGCCAGCGCAGCGTCAGTGGCAGACGGAAATATCCGCAAAGCGAATCCGTCTCCTGCCGTTGTCGGAACGATACCCGAAGGCTGTCGCCGCCGGCAAGGGACTCCCGCGTGATGCGAATCTCGGGGTACCCGGCCTTGTACAGCCACTGTTCGAAAAACCATGGCATGGCACGGCCGGTGACATCCTCGATCGTGCGCTTGAAATCATTTGTCTCCACGCTTCCCAGCGCGTGCCGCTCGAGCCAGGCACGGATCACGCGGCGGAACTCCTCTTCGCCCATGATGTCGCGAAGCATGTGCAGCACCGCCGCACCCTTGGAGTAGGTGTTGGCCGCCCCACCCCGATTCCTTCCGACGACGGGGATCCGTCCCGCAGCGTCGGCCCAGTCGAGATAGCTGCGAATGCCGTTGAAGCGCTGCAGGATGAAATCCTCTTCTCCCTGCCGCTCTCGTGTCCACAACTGCTGGAAGAATGTGGCGAAGCCCTCGTTGAGCCACTCGTTGTTCCAATCGATGTAGGTCACGTAATCGCCGAACCACTGATGGGCCAGTTCATGCGCGATCAGTGGTTGCGGATCGTAGTCCAGCGCCGCGCGTGCGTCAACCACCAGCCGGGTGTCGGCCATAATCGTGGCCGACGTATTCTCCATGCCGCCGTAAAGAAAATGCCGCACGGGCACCTGCGAGTACTTCTCCCAGGGATAGGGCACGCGGGTGTATTCCACAAAAAAGCGCAGCATGTCGGCAGTGTCGTCGAAGGTCCGCCGCACGTCGGCGGGATCGTCG
Source organism: Bacteroidota bacterium (assembly GCA_018224415.1). Classification (GTDB taxonomy): domain Bacteria; phylum Bacteroidota; class Ignavibacteria; order SZUA-365; family SZUA-365; genus SZUA-365. The sequence continues at coordinate 7,530 of JAGTUZ010000329.1, forward strand.
GAGGGATAAAACCAGCTTTCGACCGCGACGTCGCCGGCCTCCTCACGAAACACGTCGTACTTCCCTGCGGCGAGCATGACAAGGTAGCTGCAATGCGGCTGGTCCTGGCGGAAATGCCAGATGGCGGTACCGTCGTTGTTGTCCCTCCGCGACAGCAGCGCGCCGTTGCTGATCGCCCGCAGCGCGGTGTCGACGGTCATCACCACTTCGCTCGTCGCCTTGTCGTTCGGAAAATCGTAGCAGGGAAACCAGTGGCGATTGTCCTCCCCCTGCCCCTGCGTCCAGATCTGCCGTGGGTCGTCGGGAAACATCTCGCTGGGTCCGATGAAATACAGCCCGCGCCGGGGCGTACAGGAGTAACGGATTCGAAACGTCCGTGTTTCGCCATGCCGCAGCGGCTGCGACAGATGGATGTGGAGGCGGGCGGAGTCGGAGGTCCAGCGCAGCGCCTCCCCCGTCGCCTCGCCGGGCACAAACGATGTCACCGAGGAAACCGACATACCCACGGCGTCCAGCGTCACCGTATCGATGGCCGTGCGCAGTGGCTGAAGGGTCACCTCGGTTTCACCGTCAACACGGCGGGCCGCTTCATCGAACGCCACCGCG
>JAGTUZ010000330.1 GCA_018224415.1 Bacteroidota bacterium
GGTCCCCACCGAACGTTCATGCACCACGCCGCTGCCGGGAACGGCGACCTGCACCGTGGCGGAATGGCTATCCTGCAGCTCGCGGCGCCAGCTATCATCATCCGCATCGGCAAGAGGAGCCTGACCGCGCTTCTCGTCGATTTTTTCACGGAGGCGGAGGATGGCCGTTTCCTTCTTCTCTGCGAGGATGCGGTGGATGTTCTTCGCGATGGATACTTTCTCCTCCATCTGGCGCTGGATCTCCTTCACCTTTTGCGGCGGTGTTTTGGACCGCTCCATGACGAAGTCCTGGAATTTCTTCATGACGATCTCGTACTCCTGCTGCACACGGGCGAGCTCGAGGCGCGACTGCCAGTACTGCTCGGGATCGGATGACTGAAGGAAGTAATACGGCACCGCGATGCGGAAATCCTGCGGAAGACCATCGACCGTGGCAAAGCCCATGGGGAAGCGGGCGCGCATTGCGCTTGCGAGGGCGGCCTGGTCGAACTCCTTGTAGCCAGAGCCCACGGTGACTTCGCTGAACACCACCTCGCCTTCGGATGTGACGTAGAGCAGCACCTCGGTCACGCCTTCAACCCCCTTGTTCATCAGAACGGCAGGGAAATCCGGCAACTGGAAAAACGGTTGGGAGGAAGACGTGAAACGAAGCGTTTCACCTTCGTCAGGAAGTGTGAAGAGTGGCGGGATGAAGCCGCGGGACTGTGCGGATGCCAGCGTGGACAGCGCGAGTGCGAAAATCAGGAGGTAGGTCAGACGCTGCATAGGATTCTCCGAGTGAGACAGGTCTATAGGTACGCAGGGGTCTGCTTTTGCAGGTCACAAATGTTACGAGGTTTTTTCAATATTTGCAACGATTCCGTTAGGAAAATGTTGGAAATCCTGTAACCGCAGGTCGGTCACGGTTGTCACTCACTATTCCCCCCATCAGAGGTTTCCTTGCACCTGCGGAATTATCCCCTCCTGCTCCGACGTGCCCGTTCCACTATCGGTGTCCGATTCGGGTGCGGCCAACATGTCGCAGAGGACGCGGTCAATGAAGTGATGCAGGTTTCCGGAGCAGCATCCAGAGGCCGAAGAGAACAAGCGGAATACTGAGAAGTTGCCCCATTGTGATCGGCATGGAGGGGTCGAGTGTGGACTGACCGGTCTTGAAGAATTCGAGAATAAAACGGGCGCTGAACAGCATGGCCACCATGCTTCCGGTAAGCCGACCGGGCCTCTCCGCGGTGCCGCGCCGGTAAAGGAGCATCATCACGCCGAATATCAGCAGGTAGGCAATCGCTTCGTAGAGTTGTACGGGATGGCGGGGGATGTCGTCGATGCGCGAAAACACCACGGCCCAGGGAAGAGACGAAGGGAGTCCGAGTATTTCGGAGTTGAAGAAATTCCCGATGCGGACGAAAATCGCCGCAAGCGGGATGACAAGCGAGACGCGATCGGAGACCCATGTGAACGTCATGCCGCGAGTGCGTTTGACAAAGAGCAGCAGGGCAAGGAGAATACCTGCGGCGGCGCCATGACTGGCCAACCCGCCTTCCCAGATCTTCAGGATCTCAATGGGATTGCTCAGGTAGTATTCTGGACTGTAGAACAGGCAGTGGCCAAGCCGTGCGCCAACCACGACACCAACAAACACATAGAAGAACAACTTGTTGAGGAGATCCTCGCTTTTTTTCTCCCGCCGAAACACCCAGAGCATGACGGCGAAACTGCTGAGAAACGCGAGGGCGAACAGCAGACCATACCATCGGATGTGGAAAGGGCCGAGGGCGAACAGCTCGGGGTCGGGATTCCAGAGGATCATTTGATCACAAGCAGATTGGAAGCGGCGATCTGTCCGTTGACCTGCAGGCGCAGTTGATACGATCCTGCCGCGAGTGCCGAAGCGTCGAGGCGCAGGCTGTGCCTTCCCGCAGCAAAACGTGCCTCGGCGCCTTCCAGCACGAGCCGACCGAGATTGTCATACACTGCGACGTGTGCTGTCGCCGGCGCCACGAGGGAGAACGCAAGAGTCAGGCGATTGGCGGTCTGCGAGGAAAGAGGATTCGGATGCACGGACTCGATACGGAAATCCGTCGCGGTGCGGGAGTCCTGCGCGGATGCTGTCCCGTACGGATCGAAATCCGAGTTGAACTTGTAGATGTTGAGTCCCGCGGTGTACACCGTCGTCGATCCGCTTCCAACCGCCGAAGTGGAGCAGCCGATCAGGCCGAAACCGCCGGGTGTCGCCTGCACGGTCCATGTCGCACCGAGATCACTACTCACCCAGGCGTTGCTCCCCTGCATGAACCAGAAGCGCTTGCCGCCTGGTTCGACTTCAATGCTGCCGCCGGTTGTCACATTGATGGAATTGAGCAGCGTCCAGATTTTACCACCATCTGTGGTTACCGCGAGGGCATTCGTTCCGCCCTGGTTGGTTTGTGTGGTGAAGCGGATCATGCCGCGGTGTTCGTCGGCGAAGGCCATATCCACTGAATGCTGGCTGGGTGTTGCGAAGCTGGCCCAAGTCTGTCCGCGGTCGGTGGAACGATAGATCTTGCTGCTGTTGGTTCCGAACCAGACATAGTCGTCGACGGCTGCGTAACTGTTGTTCCATCCCGCCTCGCTGCCGGCAGCGGTCGGTGCCTGGGCGATCTTGGTCCAGGTTACACCTCCGTCTGTTGTCGTGGCGATGCCCCAGCTTCCGGAAAGCGGATCACCTTGAAAGATGCCGTTCTGGCTGTCATACATGTGAATCCAGTTGATAAAGCCGGTGATGCTGCTGACGGAAGTTCCTGTCCAGCTGCTGCCGCCGTTGGTGGTGCGGAACACGCTAGCCGCGCCGTTGGCGGGTCCGGTGCCGACAAGCGCGTTGTTGGCGCTGATCCCGGCGACGCAGTACACACCGCTGCCATTCGGGTAGCCGGTTCCGGATGCGTTGCCCCACCCGGTGCCCGCATTGACCGTACGTACGGCGATATCCTGGTTCTGGACATGCGCATTGGCCCAGACGATGCTGTTGTTCACGGCATTGATCGAGGTGAAATAGGGCGCACCGAAGTTGAGCGAGGTATGCCAGGCGTTGTCGAGGTAGATCGGGATGCGTCCTATCAGGAAGTCGATATATTCTTCGTCTTCGATCCGGATACGGACGGGCAGGTAACCCTCGGAGACCTGAGAATTTTCGGAGAGGATGACGTCGAACTCAAACGATTTGCGCTCGAACGTGTTGAGCACTCCAATGGGGAAGTTTGTTGTCGGTGCGGTGATCGACGGATCGTCAAGATCGATGTAGGCCATCGCTGCTGCGGACGTCGGGGCAAGCAGATTCTCGATTTCAAGCGTGACACGTGCCGTCTGTCCGGGTTCGGTGAAGGTCGTTCCGCCACCGGGAAAGAGGTAGGTGAAGTTGCTGACGCGTAGGCCGGGGATTTCATCGAGATTGGCATTAAGCGAGACGGCCTTGAACGCGTTGAGACGGCCGAAGCGCTTGCTCGTCGCCGGATTGGCGAAGCGGTCGGAGGTGACGCGGATCTGCGCGGCGACCTGGTCTGGCGTCCAGTCCGGATGCACCGTGAACACAAGCGCGGCGACGCCGGCGGCGAGCGGGGAGGAAAAAGACGTTCCGGTCGGGCTCGTATAACCACCACCCTTGCGTGTGGTGAGAATGCCGCTGCCGGGAGCGTAGGTATGGACAGAAGTACCGTACGTGCACCAGTTCGAGGCGGCACCGCTGGATTCGACCGAACCGACGTTGAGCACGCGGCTGAAGGATGACGGCCAATGCGGCGTGTAGTCGTTGTCGATGGGGTCGTTGCCGGAGGAGCTGACCACGAGGGCACCCATGTCGGAGACGTCGTCGATCAGGTCCTGCAGGGCCTGCGAACGGCTGCCCGTGCCGCCCCAACTGCAGTTGATCACGCGGCAGCCCATCTGCGCGGCATACAGGATGCCGTCGTAACCGCCAACGCCACTGGTGTTGTCGGTGGATGCCTTGATGGCGAGGATTTTCGCGCGGTAGCTGCTGCCGGCGATGCCTTTGCCGTTATTCGCCAATGCCGCAGCGCAGCCCGAGGTGTTGGTGCCGTGGCCGAGCGTGCCGTCCATCGGATCATTGTCCGGCCGCGGTGACTGGAAACTTCCGCTGCCGAAATAATCCCATCCGTGCCAGTCGTCGATTTTACCGTTGTTGTCGTCGTCGATGCCGTTGTCCTTGAGTTCTCCGTTGATGCCGTACTCACCCGGATTGATCCAGATGCTCGCGGCGAGATCCTCATGCGTCCAGTCGACGCCCGTATCGACATCGCCAATCACGATCGTCGAATCACCCGTGGTGATGTCCCAGGCTTCTTTCAGCTTCAGGACGGTGACGGCCCACTGTGCGCTCAGTCGCGGATCGTTGGGTGAATGGTTGAGCGGGTACACATAATAGGGTTCGGCATACTCCACCTGCGGATCGCGCGCGATTTCCATCGCGAGCAATTGGGGGTCGTCGCCGGAGGTGTATCGCACTTTCACCATGCGGTCGTAATGATACTGCGGACGGGCGGCCTTCTGGAAGACCGTTTCGCGCACGGTGCTGAATGGCTCCACGGCCGTGGCACCGATCCGGGAGAGCAGTGCGTCGAGACTGCCGACTCCGAGACGGCTGCCTCCGCTGGCGAATTGCACCTGGGGACGCAGCTTGATGATGACGATACCGGGGACAATATCAATAGTGCCATTTCCCTGTACGGTGACAGGAGAGGTCGGTCGGTCAGGGGAATCGGCGGACAGCGGTGTGGCAAACGGCGCGGCGGCCAACAGCAGAACGGATGTGGCGAGGCACAGGCGGGAGAGTATGTTCATGGGTCACCAGTTGTGATTCGAGGCGGAGGGCACTAGATCCAGTCAAGATACGGAAGGGAGTGCAAAGAAGAAATATACGAAGGGCTCCCCAATGGGGAGCCCTTCTTGATGTCGTTGAAATGGGCCGTCAGTTCAGTATGATCAGCTTCTGCGAGCTGCTGTGCTGCGGAGTGTCGAGGCGGAGCAGGTAGCTGCCTGCCGGCAGACCGACGGTCGAGACACGCGCACCGTGCGCACCGGCGTCCAACGTGGCGTTGAGCACTTCGCGGACTTTCCGACCGTTCATGTCGTATATCGCGAGGATGACCGGGGCGGACTGCGGGAGCTGCATCGGAGCGACGACGCTGCCGTCCACATTGGAGGCGACGGGGTTCGGATACATCGCAAGCAGCTGCGGCGCATCGGCGAGGGCGGGAGGCGCGTCGCTCGCGCCCAGCACCATGAAATCACCGTTGTAGCGGAAGATCTCGATGCCTGCGGCGAAGATCGACGTCACGAAGCCGTCATTCCATTCCGCTGCGTCGGAAACGAAGTTGAAATCACTCGGCGTGGGCTGTGCGCTCCACGTGGCGCCGAGATCAGTCGAGACGAGGGCGTTCATTTCCTGGAAGAACCAGAGGCGTTTTCCAGTGCGCTCGAAGATCACCGAACCGGAAGGAACGGCGACCGTGGAGATGAGCGACCAGGTAAGACCGCCGTCAACGGTCAGTGCGAGCGTGTCGCTGCCCTGCTCGTTCTGCTTCGAGAAACGGGCTACGCCGGTGAGTTCGTCACGGAAGTTCACATCGACCGAGTTTTTACTTGGCGTCGCGTAGCCGGTCCAGGTCTGTCCACGATCGGTGGAGCGATAGATCTTGCTGCTGTTGGTGCCGAACCACATGTAGTCGCCAACGGCGTCATAGCTGTTGTTCCATCCCGCCTCTCCGGCCGCGGCCGAAAGCGGCGTGGAGATGGGCGTCCAGGTCCGTCCGCCATCGGCCGTTGTTGCAAGTCCCCATACGTTGTTTCGGGGGTCGCCCTGCATGTAACCGTTCTGCGAGTCGAACGTGTGGATCCAGTTGACGAATGGCGTCAGATTGGCTACGCTTGTGGAGGTCCAGGATTGTCCGCCGTCGCTGCTGCGGACGATCGCGGCGTTGCCGTCGACAGGTCCGGTCCCGACCAATGCGATGTTCTCGTCGATGGCATCGATGCAATACACACCGCGACCGGAGGGATATCCGGTGCCGAAGGCGTAGTTCCAGCTGTCACCACCGTTGGTTGAACGCAGGGCGATATCCTGTGTCGGGATGCCGTTTTCCGAGAACGTGCCGCTCACCCAGACCGCCCAGCGGTCGGCCATGTCGATGGAGTTGTACGGATAGCGCAGATCCACCACCGTGTGCCAGCCATCGGTCAGGAAGATGGGAATGCGCACGTTCTGAAAATCTTCGTAGCTGCCGTCGGTGAACTTGATGATAACGGGAATGTAGCCCTCCGACTGCAGGATCTGGTCATTGAGTGTGACCTGGAAGCTCAGGTTCGCGGTACCGTCGGTGGAGAGTGCTCCGAGTGAGTAGCTGGACGTGGAGGCGCTCAGTGGCGTTCCGGCGAGCATCAGCTCCGCCTGCAGATTCGCTACGGGCGCAAGCACGTTTCTCACCGTCAGATTGACGGTGGCAGTCTGTCCGCCTTCGCTGAAGAATTCACCCGCGGGAGTGCTGATCGATGCGTTTTCCATCAGGATGCCGGGGATGTCCGTCAGCGTCTGGTTCAGGGAGAGTGCACGGTAGGCATCGGCGCGTCCGTACCGCAGCGGATCCCGTGAAGTTGCAAAGGAGTTGCTGGTCACGCGCATCTGCGTCGCGACCTGGTCCGGCGTCCAGTCCGGGTGCAGGGCGAATATCAGAGCGGCCAGTCCGGAAGCATGAGGTGCCGCGAACGAGGTGCCGGTGACGGACTGATAGCCGAAGCTGCCACGTGTGGTCATCACGTTGCTTCCGGGAGCGTAGATATCGACCGAACTGCCGTATGCCGCCCAGCCGCTGGCGCTGCCATCCGATTCGATGGAACCAACACCAAGGACGCGATCGAGGGAAGCGGGGATGAAGGGATTGATGTCGTTGTTGATCACGCTGTTACCGGCGCCGCCGACCACCAGCGCACCCTTGGCCCAGGCGTAGTCGACGATGTCCTGCAGGGTCTGGTTGATAACCGAATTACCGCCCCAGCTGCAGTTGATCACGCGGCAGCCCATGTCTGCGGCGTACACAATGCCGTCATACCCGGTGAAGCCGCCCTGGGCGGCGTCGTCCTGCACTTTGATCGGCAGGACCTTGGTATGGTACCCGATGCCGGCGATGCCTTTGCCGTTGTTCGTGGTTGCCGCCGCGAGACCGGCACCGTTCGTGCCGTGACCGTTAAAGTCCATCGGGTCGTTGTCGGGATTCGGTGCCTGCAGTGTTCCGTTGCCGACGAAGTCCCATCCTCGCCAGTCGTCGACATAGCCGTTGTTGTCGTCGTCGATGCCGTTGTCCTTCAACTCGCCGTTGGATCCCCACTCGCCGGCATTGATGGCGATGGCCAGGGAGAGATCCTCATGCGTGTAGTTCACGCCTGAGTCTACATACCCGATGACGACGGTCGAATCACCGGTGGTGATGTCCCAGGCCTGTTCCATGTTCATTATGGAGATCGCCCACTGGGAACCCAGGCGGGGATCGTCGGGCGTGTTGAGCGGACGGAAGGCCTGGAAGGGTTCGGCATACTCGACAGCCGGATCGGCGGCGATATCCTTCGCCAGCCGGACAGGATCCAGCGGCGCGGAGTACCGGACTTTGACGATGCGGGCCAGCGAGGCTTCTTCCTTCGATGCGAAGCTCTTTCGAAGCGCCATCGTCCGATGCAGCGGTTCGACGGTAGTCACCATCGCGTCCGCGAGCAGACGATCGACGCTGCCGATGCCGGTAGCCTGGCTGCCTGGGGCGAAGCGTGGCGTGTCCTTGAATTTCACGAAAATGATTCCCGGCACGATGTCGTTCGAAACGGAGGTCGTTGTTGCGGGACGAGGACGTTCCTTCGCAACACCTTCTGTCACGGTGAACGCAAGCATGCACAGGGCGAGAAGCGGTATGGCAAGACGCATAAGCAATCCGGATGATTGTGAAAGGGAAATCGAGCCTGTCCATTCAATATACAACACGTGCCGGAAGGAGGTAAGGGAAAAACAGGCACCACGTGCCGGAAGGAGGTAAGGGAAAAACAGGCACCGCGTGCGTGCGGCGATTCAACATTTTCCGGGGCCTGTTGTATCTTGAATGATTGAAGGTTTCCATTCCCAGTACAGGATGCATCATGAGAAGAATACCATTCCTCACACTTCTGCTCGGTTGCGTGCTGACAGTCAGCGGCATGGCGCAGGACGGACAGCGTGCGAAGGGCATCCCCGACAACGTGAAATCAGCCCTTGAAGAGAAGGTGCTGCAGCGGTACCAGCAGCAGTCCCGTCTCCTCACGGCAGAGGAGTTGCTGAATCTCAAGCGCGTGTACAGTCCGTCGGTCTCGCCTGACGGCAAGTGGGTGCTGTACGGTGTCACGGTGCCGGACCTTGCGGCCAATCGCAGCAACGCGGATCTGCACCTCGTCTCCATCGACGGAGAGCGCCACCGTCAGTTGACCGCCTCGCCGTCGGCCGATTACAACGGTGTGTGGTCGCCCGACGGCAAGCACGTCGCGTTTCTGTCCACACGCGGCGGCAGCTCCCAGATCTACACCATCGCGGTCGATGGTGGCGAAGCACTGAAGGTGTCGGATGTCGAGGGCGGTGTGAGCAACCTGTCATGGTCTCCAGACGGCACGTATTTCGCATTCACATCCGATGTGAAACTCGATGAAACGGTTGCCGAGTTATACCCCGAATATGACAAGGCCAACGTCCGCATCTACGACCGCATCCCTGTGCGGCACTGGGACGAGTGGAACGACGAGAAATACATGCACCTGTTCGTGATGCCCGTCGACGGCGGCCAGCCGCGCGACCTCATGGAGGGCGAGCGGTTCGAGACGCCGCTCAAACCCTTCGGCGGGGCGGAACAGATCGCTTGGGCGCCCGATGGCAGCGAGATCGCCTACACCTCGAAGAAGGGGCCGGACTTCGCGGAAAGCACCAATTCGGAGGTTTATATCGTGAATGTCGCTACTGGCGCGGTTCGCAACATCACCGAGGGCATGCCTGGCTTCGACCGTGATCCGTTGTATTCCCCCGACGGACGGTACATCGCCTTCCATTCGATGGCGCGAGCGGGACATGAGGCCGACCGGAATCGGTTGATGCTCTTCGACCGCCAGAGCGGCGCCGTGCGCGAACTCTCCGCCACGCTCGACCAGTGGGTGGGCGCGACGGTGTGGGCGCCAGACAGCAAGGCGCTGTATTTCACTGCGGAGAACGGAGCGACGGTGCAGGTGTACCGTATCGCGGTCAGCGACGGCAGCTGGGAAATTCTCACCGGCGGTGTATACAATCACGATGGCGGATTCGACATCACGCCTGACGGAAAGACGCTGGTGTATGGACGGCGCAACTTCAATGCGCCGACCGAGCTGTTCGCCCAGCAGGCGAAACTGGACGCGCGGCCCGTGCCGCTGACCATGGCAAATGCGGCGGCACTCGCCGGCATCCGTCCGTGCACGATCGAAGAACGCTGGGTGACAAGCAGCGATGGAAAGAAGGTCCAGACCTGGGTCGTGTATCCGCCGGACTTCGACCCCGCGAAGAAATACCCGCTGATCACGTACTGCCAGGGCGGACCGCAGGCAACGGTGAGCCAGTTCTTCAGCTTCGCATGGAACTTCCTTCTTTATGCGTCCGAGGGATACGTCGTTGTGGCCCCGAACCGCCGCGGCCTGCCCGGCTTCGGTCAGGACTGGAACGATGCGATCAGCCAGGATTGGGGTGGACTGCCGATGCAGGACATCCTCGCATGCACCGACGAAATGCTGAAGGAGCCGTTCATCGACACCAAGCAGGTATCCGCAATCGGCGCCAGTGCCGGTGGCTACGCGGTGTTCTGGCTCGCCGGCAACCACCAGGGCCGCTTCAGCAGCTTTGTCTCGCATTGCGGCGTGTTCAACCTCGAGAGCATGTACGGCGCAACGGAGGAACTCTGGTTCACGAACTGGGAGAATGGTGGTCCCTACTGGGACGCCGAGGCGCGACTGAAGTACGACACGCACTCGCCGCATCGCTACGCGCAGAACTGGGATACGCCCATTCTCATCATCACCGGAGAATACGACTTCCGTGTCCCATATACCCAGAGCCTCGAGGCCTTCACCGTCGCACAGGTGATGGGCATTCCCTCGAAGCTCATCGTATATCCCGAAGAGAACCACTGGGTGCTGCATCCGCAGGAACAATTGATCTGGTTCGAGGAATTCTTCGATTTCATCGGGAAACACCGAAAGCCGTAGTTGAGGAGAGAAGGGAAGAGAGGAATTGCAAAATGAACAAGCGAGGCGACCCGGATCGGGTCGCCTCGCTTGTTCATGCGTACGCGTGAGAAACCGCCTATCCTTCCTTCCCTATTTTACCAGAAGCATGCGACGCACGGCGACGAAATCGCCGGCGGAGAGACGGACGAAATAGGGTCCCGACTCAACGGGCGTGCCCGCGTTGTCACGACCATTCCATGTCGCCGCGTATGAACCGGCTTCCATCGGTCCGTCGGCAAGCACGCGCACGACGGCACCGATGCTGTTGAACACTTCGAGCCGCACTGTGCCGGCGTCCGCGATGCGGAATCGCACGGTGGTGGAGGGGTTGAAAGGATTCGGATAGTTGCTCTCGAGTGCATCATCGTTTGATGCAGCCACGAGAAGTTCCACCGCGGTTGTGCTGGGGAAATCAGTGGCGTCGCCGGGTCTCGTCACCAAGGCAGGATTGCCTGGCGCGGGCTGGCCGGGAGTCCAGAGACCCTCGGGGTCCTGAAGTTCCTGTCCGTTGGTGAAGCCGTCGCCGTCGGAATCCAATGACGCAAGCGCCGGGCTCCATTTGACCTGTCCGGCACCACCGGGTTCCGTCAGATGGTTCTGTCCGACCTCTGCGCCGAAACTGTTGCGCGGACCGCCGCCGGCAGGGTTCACATGGCAGTTGGCACAGGCGTTTTTATTTCCGTTGGGAATCTGTCCCACGCGGAACGAACGCGCGACGATGAGCGCGGTCGAGCCGGCCAGGAGAAAGAGGACAAGCATGAGGAAACGAGTTTTCATATATACCTCCGATTTGATTGAAGACTGGAAAGTGTTTGCTGGCTGCGATGCGAGGGAGCGGCTTCGCCGACCTCCAGGGTTCGCCGACCTCCAGGGATTGATGTAATTGGCCATTCGTGCGTCGGATGTTGTCAGAACGCAAGCAGGCGCGTGATGTTGAAGCCGATGTGCCAATCGCCGTCGTTGAACGAATCCGCCGCGCCGGCGAGAACCTGCGTCGGATTCAGCAGGTCGTTGTTGGTGAGGATGATTTTGAAGAAATGTCCGCCGGTTTCGAGTTCGATACCAAACGCCACGGTGTTGTGGCGGGTTCGCCATCCGCTGATCGTCGGCGCCCATTCGACAAGAACGTTGAACACATCGGTCACGTAATACTGCGCGTGCAGACCGAGCACGAAGGAATACTGCCGTTCGGGACAGAGGATGTGACTGTTTTCGACATACGAGGGCACCAAACCGACGGCGAAGCGATCGTCATACATGGTATTGAGGATCAGCTGTGCGTAATACTGCAGGTTGTCGTTGTCGCCGGCGTCCCGATCCGGAACGTCTGTGTTCCATGCCGCGCCGGCACGGACAGCCACCAGCAGCGGCAGCAGGTCGCTTCGATGAGCGAGCAGTTGATGCTTGATATTCAGATCCAGATTGTCGTGCACATTGCTCCTTCCGAGCGTGACATACCCGTCATTGCTGTATGCGTATCCCAGCGCAAGCCGGATGTTGGCCGGGCCATCGAATCCCCATAAGGTTTTTGCGCCGTCCGCGATGGTGGGGACGAAGCGGTGGGAAATCTCGAATTCGAAATTGCCCTGCAACATGACCTCCGCGGTCGGCAGGTTGACCGCATGCGTGGAATGGAAGAGTTGAAGCGGGGGAAGGTGTTCCACGTCACTTCGTTTCCATGAAGATGCACCGCTCTGCGCGAGGATGGCGGCAGGGAAGGAGAGAGAAAGCATCAGTACGATGACGGAAACGACACGCATGGGAATCCTCGTAGTTACTTGGCTTTTTTCAGGGTGAAGTCGAGTGCGAGTTCCATATTCTCGTCGATCTTGAGGAACATGAACTGCGGCACTTCGATCTTGTGCTCGGTGAGTTTGACGTCGAAGGTCGTACGGATGCGCAGCCGGTCGCCACTGCCACTGAAGCTTCCCTTGACCTCCATCGGTCGCTTGACTCCGTGGATGTCCATGGTTCCTCGCACCTTCACGTTGGTCTTCCCACTCGAAGATGAGGCCTCGACGATCCTGCCATTGAACTTGGCGTGTGGGTACTTGTCGGTATGCAGGTAGTCCTCGCGCATATGCCTGTTGCGCAGACCGATACCGGTGTCGAGCGTGCGGAGGTCGACCTCGAAATACAGGTCACTGTCCGCCGTCGGGTCATCGCCCTGGTACACCAGGTAGCCGTCAATGTTGTCGGTCACTCCCTCGAAATCCTCCACCGGGGCATCGGAAACAAACTTCACCATGTTGTTCGCGGAGCGGTCAACATGGTATTCGGTTTTCTGCGCCTGGAGGGGCGATGCAGGCATTGAAACGAATATCGCGAGGAGCAGGAGAAAGGCGATTGCGTCGGCGGACGAACGCCGCCGGGGACGCGTCGCGAGGGCGGTCGGTACTGTATGGCGTCGCATGGGAACTCCTTCTGATGGGGCCGTATCTCCCGGACCGCAGGTCGAAACAAGTGCAACACGATCCACGGAGAAACGGCGTATTCGGAATCAGTTATTCGGTGCGCCCGCGTCGATCCACGCCGCGATGGAATCTATGACAGCGCCATCGATTGGACCGGTCGGAGGCATGGCAGGCGTGAGATTCCGCCGCAGCACTCCGATCAACACGCTGCGGGCACTCGAGCCCGCTTCGACACGCTGCTGTGAAGGA
>JAGTUZ010000331.1 GCA_018224415.1 Bacteroidota bacterium
CGAGTGCGCCCTCCTGGATCTCGCCGCTCGCCTGCGAGGTCTGCCGCTGCATGCCATGCTCGCGGAGTTGGACGCCGATGCGGACGCCGGAGATGCGGATGATGGAACCGGGGCGGCAGGGAGCGCGAGTGTAGTGGAGCGGAGCGTGGGTACGGGGAGCGCGAGTGTCGCGGTCAATGGTGTGATCGGCATGGGGAGTCCGGAAGAAAGCGCCGAGGAGGCGCGGCGCCTCGTGGCGGAGGGGTACGGTTGCGTGAAGATGAAAGTCGGCGGCGCGGCACTCGAGGAGGATGTCGCCCGTGTGCGCGCGGTGCGCATGGCTGTGCCGGAGGAGTTGCTGTTGCGGCTGGACGCGAACGGGGCCTGGGATTTCGCCATGGCCGAGGAGGCCCTGCGGGAATTCGCCTTGTACGACATCGAGTATATCGAACAGCCGGTGGCGGCGAGGGCCACCGACGAACTCGCGGCTCTCACAGCCGTGGGGATCATGGCGGTCGCGGCTGACGAGAGCGCGCAGGATCTTACCGTGGCGCGCGCCCTGCTTGCACGCGGTGGAGCGGACATATTTGTGATCAAGCCGATGGCGGCGGGGGGACTCGTGGATGCGCGGCGTTTCGCCCGCGAGGCCGCGGCGGCGGGATGTGATGTTGTATTCACCTCGCTGGTCGACTCCGCCATAGGCAGGAGCGCCGTGGCCCAGCTCTGCGCCTCGCTGCCGACGATGCGGCGGTATCACGGACTCGCGACAGGAGATTTCTTTCTCGAAGACACCGCTCCAGAGATGATCAGTCGAGGACGGTTCATGCTGGTCGCGGCGCCGGGCATCGGTGTCGATCCGGAATGGGAGAGTCCATGAGCCTGCTGGCGGCGAATGTCCGGAGATGGCCGGGACGACGCGCGCTCGTCGACGGCGAGCGAAGCTGGAGCTGGTCTGCACTGCACGCCGCAGCCACCCACACCGCCGGACGACTCACGAGGCAGCTCGGCGTGCGTCCGGGTGACGCCGTCGCCACGCTGCTGGAAAACAACGCCGAACACGTGATTCTCCTGCATGCAATCTGGCTCTGTGGCGCTGTCGCTGTCCCGCTGAACACGCGACTCACCGACGTGGAACGATGCAAGCAGCTGGATATAATCAAGCCTGTCGGATTGATCACCACGACCTCTTTTGCCGGCGAAGCCGCGTCGCTGGAGAGCGGGTTCATGAAGGCGGAACAGGGCGCAACGGATGACGGGCCGGATGAACGCGCGCTCTGTTCCGTGCTGTTCACTTCAGGCAGCGCCGGGACGCTGAAGGCCGTGCCTCATAGCTGGGGAAACCACCGCGCCAGTGCGATGGGATCGGCGGCGAATCTCGGCGTGCGCGACGACGACAACTGGCTGTGCCTCATTCCGCTGTTCCACATCGGCGGACTGGCCATCGTCACGCGCAGCCTGCTGTACGGCACCGCCATGACCGTGCGCCAGGGTTTCGACGCAGTCGCCGTGGCGAGGGAATTGCGCGAGCGGCGGGTGACGCTGCTTTCCGTCGTTCCGACCATGCTATCAAGGTTAATGGAAGCCGAAACAACGCTGTCCGCCGCCACGCTGCCCGCGCTGCGGGCGGTGCTGCTCGGTGGCGCCGCCGCGTCCCCCGCGTTGTGGGAGGAGGCGATCCGGCGCGGACTCCCGGTATTGGGAACCTATGGCCTGACGGAAAGCTGTTCGCAGGTGGTGACCGCATCCCCGGCCGAGGCGGACGCGATGGCGGGCACGGCGGGACGTCCGATCGGCGGCGCGGAGCTTCGCATCGTGTGTGTGGATGGAAGGGATTGTCCGGAGGGAACGGAGGGCGAGATTTACCTTCGCGGACCGATGCTCACCGAGGGTTATCTCGGCGTGGAGGGTCGGGAGGATTTCACGGACGGGTGGTTTCGCACACGCGACATCGGCTTCATCGACGCACGCGGCTGCCTGCATGTTTTCGGGCGCGCCGATGACATGATTCTCACCGGCGGGGAAAACGTGTTCCCGACGGAAATAGAAGATGTACTGCTCCGCTATCCGGGAGTGACCGACGCCGCCGTCGCCGGGGTCGCCGATGCGGAGTGGGGCGCGCGCGTCGGGGCGCTGCTGGTGCTCGACGGGGATGAGGATCTTGTCGCGATCGAGCGCTGGTGCCGGCAGGAGCTGGCGGGATACAAGATCCCGCGGTTGTGGCGGCGCGTGCGGGAGATTCCGCGCACGGCCTCCGGAAAGATCATTCGCGCGGAGGTGCGGCGGTTGCTTGAGTAGGCAGAAGGTCCATTCAATTTTCGCAAGCCACTTCCCGCGCTGGTGCGCGGGGGTCCCCTCATGAGCCGGGGTTCATGTGTCAGCGTACGATGCCGATGTAGAGATAGGCGATGCCACCGGTGAGGGGGACGGTACGGCGTTCGGCATACATGCCGGAACGGTCCATCAGGGCGAGGAATTCGTCGCCGGTCGGGAAGGCGGCGGAGGTGCGCGTGAGGTATTCGTAGGCGTCGCGCTTGCCGGTGATGATGCCGCCG
>JAGTUZ010000332.1 GCA_018224415.1 Bacteroidota bacterium
CGAAGAAGTTCACCAGAAGCTGATCCTGTCCGTCAAGGGAAACATCCACCGCCTCGCGCGCGATCAGGGCGCGAGCGTCGTCTTCACGCGGACCGAAGATCGGTGCGAGATCCGCGTTCAGGAATTTTGCCTTGCTCAGACTGCTGAGTTCGTGATCCCACGCCACCGTGGAAACCCGGATCATGTAATTGCCACCGGGAAGCAGGGCATACCCGTCGTTGCCATCAAGAAGCGCATGCAGGTCGAGAAAGTCTTCCGCCGTGAATGTCTGCTTCTGCTTGTCCAGCAGCAGATCGGCGTCGCCCTGGTAAAACACCATGCCGTTGCGCAGCATTTCCACATAACATTTGAGCTGCATGCGCTCGTCGCCCGTCTGCGAGGCGTTGAGGGTGAAGAGGCGCGGGTTGTCCTCGAGATCCGCCAGACGACGGATCGGCGCGATGTCGAGCCGGGTGAACAATTGCAGACTGCCGCCCCGCTCGACCGACAGCGCGGTTTCAGCGGGCATTGCCGGCGAGCGTCCGACGGAGAGGCCGCGCATCTCGCGATCACCCGTGCCGCCGGTCAACGGTCGCAACGGCGGAATGGTCTCGCCGGGCTGTCCCTCCGCGCCACTTCCATCATTCAAGACAACCTGGTTCGGATCCTCTCCTGCATCGCCCGCAGTCGCCGCGGAGCCGGCGGCAGCCAGGCTGTCGCGTCCCCTTTCCGTCCGTGTGCGTCGTTCCGCAACCGGTATCGACGTCGGCTGCAGCGTGCTGAATCGTTCTTCGAGGGGACGCCTCAACCGATCGGGCTCTCCCCCCGGTTTGATCAGGACATTGATACCGGCGGTGAACACCGACAGGGCGTCGTTCTTGGTTCCGGAACGCAGTCCGTCGAGTTCGTCGCTGTTGGTGAATACGACGTCATACCCGAAAGTGAACGCAATATTTCTTGCGATCGGGAATTCGAAACCACCTCCGACACCGTAGGTCAGCGCCGCGCGGGAGAGTCGCCTCTCGAAACCACCATCACCGTCCACCCGCGTTTGATGCACCAGAAAACCGAGCCGTGGCCGCAGTACCGGCGTGAGGCCTGCAAGCCGGGGCAACACGAAATTCGTTCCGCCGGAGAGACCGTAATACTTGGCATTGTAGCCGGTGATGAGTTGGTCGCCGAAGGACGGAAATTGCGCGCGCCCGCTGATGTCCGCCGAGAGCGTACCGGCGAGCAACGATGCCGTCACGGCGATATCGTTTGACAGGTAATGCTCGAGCGTGAAGGTGCCGTAGGGATGGGCGGAATAGTTGGCGTATTTAAGCGTGGCCTCCTCGCCGCCCACATTGACGCCGCCGGTCATGCCCAGTCGCAGTGCGCCTTTGGGATACTGCTGTGCATCCAGAGGAACAGCGAGCAGGGAAATCAGGAAAACGAAGGAGAGGATTCTTGTCACGGGCAGGGATGATGCGATGGTGAGGGCCTGAAACCATAACGGAGCCCCGAAGGGCTCCGTTATAGTATCGAATTTTTCAGACATCGGAAAGTGGTTTCGGCTTGCGCCGCGAAGGACGGGTCACCGAATCACGGGTTGTCATTTAATCACGCGATGTCATTTCACAACGATCATGTTGCGTGACACGCTGCGGTCGCCGAGCGTGAGCACACTGCGGTAGGTGCCGCTGGCAACCGGAAGTCCCGCATCGTCGCGTCCGTTCCAACTGACAACATGGTCGCCGGCGTCCTGATGCGAACGCACAAGCGTACGAAGCAGCGCGCCGCGTGCGTCGTAGATCTGCAGGCGCACCTCGCCGGCCGTGGCCACCGAGTAGGTGATGCTTGTGGTTGCATGTGCCCCGACGGAGAACGGATTCGGGTAATTCTGCGAGAGCTCGAGGCCCGCGGCCGCCGCGATGTCACCGACGGAGACGGGATCCGCCTCGATCATGTCATGGATCATGTTGATCCCGGGATTCAGCATCGACATCGTTGCACCGTCGGGCCAGGTCACAACCACCGAATCGATGCCCGCGGCCGCGCCGATGCCGACGTACTGAGTATACGGATTCTGCGAACCCGCGCCCTTGCCGACGGTAATCCAACGCGTCCACGTGTTCGCGCCGGACACCACTTCCACCTTCGCACCCACCGAGAGGATGTTCTTGGTTTTACTGCGGACGTTCAACGCCACCCAGTTGCCCATGCCCATCATGTCGTTGCGGTAGAGCTTCAGGCCGGTTTCCGTCGCGACGCTCAGGTCGAGGTCGCCGTCGTTGTCGTAATCCACCCACACCGCGCCGAGGCTGTTGACCGCGTCGATGCCGGCTTCGTAAGTCATGTTCGTGAAGCTGCCGTCGGCATTCTGCTTGTAGAGATACGCGTTGAAGCAGCGCGCGCCGGGCGTGATGAACACGTCGTACAGACCGTCGTTGTCGAAGTCGCCCCAGGCGACGTCGCCGTTGTACAGGTCGAAAGCGAATTTCGAGACGTCGTTCCCCACCTGCGTGAAGGCGGCGTTCGGGGGGCCGCTGTTTTTCCACACCGCCGTGCGGTCGCCCGCGCCCAGACGGAATTTCTCCATCGACTCGCCTACAAGAATATCCACGTCTCCGTCATTGTCGTAATCCGCGACATCGCAGCCACGGGAATTGCCGTAGAGACCGATGTACGTCGGTTCCGTCTTCATAACGCCCTGAAGTCCGTGCAGGTTGGCGACATCGCGCAGGAAGCCGTTGCCCTGGTTCTCGAACAGGTAGTTCGGCTGCAGACGGTTGTTGGTGCAGTACAGGTCCATGTCGCCGTCACCGTCGATGTCGGCCCAGTTCACACCCGTGATCGGACGGTAGCCGTTGACGGTCTGCTGCTGGTCGTAGGGATTGCGACCGAAGCCGCCGGAGCGGTAACCGCCGAGGACGGACAACTTGATGTCACGGAACTTGCCGTTCTGCGAATTCCCGTAGAAATAGCCCTCCCACGCAGCGCCGCGCACGAGTGCGGAATCCTGCGGATTGGCGGGATTCTTCATGTACATATATTCGCCATGGGCGACGAACATGTCGGGGAAGAAGTCGCCGTCGTAGTCGGCGAAGGCCATGGCGGTGGTATTGCGTCCGGGACCGAAGCCGGGCTGCGTGTCCTTGGTCAGCATGCCGCCGTCGTTGGTATAGATCAGCTCGGCCGGCTGGCAGACAATGTCGAGGTCGCCGTCGTTGTCGATGTCGACAAACATGTTGACTTCGCTACCGCCGTCATAGCCGGAATTGGCGGAGATATCCGTGAATGTGCCGTTGCCGTTGTTCCGCATCAGGTACTGGCCGTAGAGCAAGTCCTGGTGGCCGTCATTGTCGAAGTCACCCCAGCTGACACGGCGACCGTCGGGCATCATGGTGTGCAGCTTGGCGACCACGGTCGCTTCGGTGAATAGATTCTGCGGGGGGGCATCGAATTCGACCTTCACTCCCACGTACCAGTTGTTGATGGCCATGCCCGTGCCGAAACGTGCGTTATACGGGATGTACGGCGGAGAAAGCGGCTGCCAGTACGAGCTGGTGTACATCGTGTCACCCTCGGCGGTGGCGCAGGATGGGGTCTGCGTGATGGCGTCCATGCGGACCTTCACGTTCGGACCCAGCGGCTGGACGCCGACGAAAAAGCTGGTCGGACGGTTGAACGTGGGGAGATTGCCCTGGAAGGGGAAGCGCAGCAGCGTCGACCCGACCGGGACAAATGCCTTGATCGTCACGACCGGGGCGAGCAGCAGCGGGTATTCCCCGCCGCCTTCGCGGCCGAAGAGGTAGATCATGACACTGTCGCTCGCCGACTGCTCGGTGTGGAACCAGGCGTTGATTTCATGCAGTCGTGCCGGACGCTCCACCTCGAATCGCGAGAGCATTATCGTATAGGGATTGGCAGTGAGCAGGAAGTAATTTTGCTCGGCCTGGTAGTGGAAGATATCCACCACCTGTGCCTGCGCGGACGTCACCGCGAACAGCGTGAGCAGAAACATCGGGATCAGTTTTTTCATACCTACCTCTTCATGAAAGAACGAATGAGAATATCAGCGTGTGTTGTGTGTCAACGGGTGCCGCACGGGGTCACGTGGCTCTCCAGGGAAGACGGATGCCGGCGATGATGCGTACGGCCTCGGCCTCGTCGGCGGTTGCGAGCGCAAGCATGCGTTCGATCGGCAGTAGCGCGCGCTCGCGCAGTGCGTCAGACACGGTGATCTCGGGACGCCGGTCGCGCAAGCAAAGATACAGCTTTTCGAGCGTGTTTACCTTCATGTAGTCGCAGACGTTGCAGGCGCATTGGTTGTCGGGTGGCGCCGGGATGAATTCCTTTCCCGGCGCGTGCAGCTTCATCTGGTGCAGAATGCCGGCTTCCGTCGCAACGATAAACCGCTGCGCGGCACTGTCCTGCACATACTGCAGCAGGGCGCTGGTGGAACCGACGAAGTGGGCGTGCCGCAGCACCGCCTCCTCGCATTCCGGATGCGCGATCACCTCGGCGTCGGGATACTCGTCGCGCAGCGACGCGATGCGCTGCTCGCTGAACTGTTCGTGCACCGTGCACACACCCTCCCAGAGCAGCATCGGCCGGCCGGTGCGCTGTCGCACGTACCGTCCGAGATTCTTGTCAGGGGAGAACAGGACCGGAATCTCCTTCGGGATATGCCGAAGGATGCGCTCGGCGCTGCTGGACGTGCAGATAATGTCGCTCAGGGCCTTGACCTCGGCCGTGCAGTTGATGTACGTCACGGCGAGATGGTCGGGATGCAATTCACGGAAACGGCGGAAGAGGTGCGCGGGCGCGCTTTCGGCCAGCGAACAGCCGGCGTTCATGTCCGGCAGCAGCACGGTCTTGTCGGGATTGAGAATCTTTGCGGTCTCGGCCATGAAATGCACGCCCGCGAACACAATCACATCCGCGTCGGTTTCCCGTGCGCGCCGGGATAGTTCGAAACTGTCGCCACGGACGTCGGCGATGTCCTGGATAATCGCATCCTGGTAATAATGCGCCAGGATCACGGCACGCTGTTCCTCCTTCATGCGAAGGATTTCCCGCACCATGGTCACCTGGTCCATGGCGGGTGCGGCTGATGCCGCGGGATGAAAAGGATGAGCGGACATAAAACTCCGTTACTCGACCGTCACGCTCTTGGCCAGGTTGCGCGGCTGGTCGACGTCGCAGCCCCGGAGCACGGCGATGTAATAGGCCAGCAACTGCAGGGGGATGCTTGTGAGCATGGGCGTGAGAAAATCGACTGTCCGAGGGATGTTGATGATGTGATTCGCCATTGCAGTGATGACGTCGTCTTCATGGTTGACGATGGCAATCACCTGCCCCTTGCGCGCCTTCACTTCCTGGATGTTCGAGATGACCTTTTCGTGAATGCGGTCCTGCGGTGCGATGATCACCACCGGCATGTTCTCGTCGATGAGTGCGATCGGACCGTGTTTCATCTCCGCGGCGGGATAGCCCTCGGCATGGATGTAGGAAATTTCCTTCAATTTCAGCGCGCCCTCGAGGGCGGCGGGGAAGTTGTAGCCGCGTCCGAGATACAGCGCATTGGTCACCTGGTAGTACTCGCGGGCGAGCGCCTGGATCGGCTCGGTATCGGCAAGAATTTCGGAGACCTTGTCCGGGATGTTCAATAGTTCTTCCGCGAAGCGCCGTCCCTCGTCAATGTTGATGAAGCCGCGGTTGCGGCCAAGCATGAGCGTCAGCAGCGAGAGCGCAACGATCTGCGCGGTGAAGGCCTTGGTCGAGGCGACGCCGATTTCGGGTCCGGCATGGATGTATACACCCGCGTGCGTCTCGCGCGCGATGGTGCTGCCCACGACGTTGCAGATGCCGATCACCGTCGCGCCGCGCTTTTTCGCTTCGCGCAACGCGGCCAGGGTGTCGGCCGTTTCGCCGCTCTGGCTGATGACGATGACCACGTCGTCTTCGTTGATGATCGGATCGCGGTAACGGAACTCCGAGGCGTACTCGACTTCCACCGGAATGCGCGCGTAATGCTCGAGCATGTACTCGCCGACCAGGCCCGCATGCCAGGACGTTCCGCAAGCGGTGATAATGATGCGCCGGGCGTTGTTGAGCACCGGAAGCACTTCGCGCAATCCGCCCAGCTTTGCCGTTCCCTTTTCGAGAATGATGCGGCCGCGCATCGAGTCCCGGATGGTCTGCGCCTGCTCGTGGATTTCCTTGAGCATGAAATGTTCGTAACCGCCCTTTTCGATCAACTCGATGTCGTAGGTGATTTCCTCGATCTCGTGTTCGACCACCTCGTCGCCAAGCGTTTTCACCTCGTAGCCGTCGCGTGTGAGCGTGGCCACGTCGTCGTCTTCGAGGAAGATGACCTGACGTGTATAACCCACGATTGCCGAGGCGTCGGAGGCGACGAAATACTCTCCGTCGTTGATGCCCAGCACCAGCGGGCTCCCCCGTCGGGCGGCGATGAGCTTTCCGGGTTCGTGATTCGAAACCACCACGATGCCGAAGGTCCCATCGATTTCCTGCAGCGCCAGGCGCACGGCCTGTTCGAGGTTATGCGTGATGTCGTAGAAGGCGCTGATCAGCTGCACCAGCGCCTCGGTGTCGGTGTCGGTGTTGAATGTGACACCGTCGCGCTGCAGCCGCTGACGGATGGCGGCGTGGTTTTCGATAATGCCATTATGCACGAGGGCGATGGACCCCGTCTGGTCGACATGCGGATGCGCGTTGATATCGTTCGGAACGCCATGTGTCGCCCACCGGGTGTGGCCGATGCCGATTGTCGCTTCCACAGGATGCATTTCGAGTAGCGTCTCGAGATCGCCGACCTTGCCGGCCCGCTTGACGATGCGCACCGCGTCGCCGTCGAGCACGGCCAGTCCCGCGGAATCGTAGCCGCGGTATTCGAGACGTTTGAGTCCGTCAATAATGATCGGCGCGACTTCCTGGAAGCCGATGTAGCCGACAATTCCGCACATATCGTGATTGTCCTTGTTGTAAGCAGTGATCGAGGCCGGACGCACGCGCATACAGAGGCAAACGCTGTGTCTGGCTGGATCAATGAACATAGTATTTGAGACCGTCAATAACAAGGTAGGACGCCGCTCGCCTCGGGGTCGAAATTCCTGCCCCGCGCCCCGTCCGGGCGGTCTCGCCGCCAAACGTCCACCCATGACTGCCATAAAAAATCGCCGTTGGATTTTTTCCTGCAAACGTGAAACTATTTCACTGGCGCGGTGTTCTGTCTGTCATGGAACATGTTGACAACCAGCAATGGTCATGGATTATTCCCTTGAAAGTCCGGTAAGGGTGAAACATCTTCACACTATAGCCGTAGAGACATGTTTCTGCCTAAATCAAGTGACTTAACAAAGCAATTTCATCACAAACATACATCCACGGAGGTTTTTATGAGTACTGTACGTAATGCATGGAAGGTATTCCTTCCGCTGCTGCTTTTCGCATTCGCGATGCAGCCGCCGACGCTCTCGGCACAGGGATCGATGTCCCTGTCCACCGTCGCGGCGAACAACGGCCAGACCGGCGTGTCCTTCGACATCACGGCACTGCAGTCAACCAAGCTCTACCGCTTCGCCGTCCAGACCTATTCCGGATCGAATACCATGGAGATCTGGATGAATCCGGACGGCATGTTTACGAGTCCCGGCGTCGCACGCACCACGGGATGGACGAAGCTCGGCGAGGCCACGTTCAATGCCACGGGCGCTGCCGGTGGGGACATCATTCCGTATGACATCGATTTGCTGATGGATCCAGGCGATACCTGGGGATTCATCATCTGGCGCTCGAACGGTACCCTGCGTTACCGCACGGGGACAACGCCTTTCGTCTTCCAGGACAGCTACATCAGCATCAATACACAGGGATGGGGCGTCTACGGATCGGTCTCGGCACCCACCTTCGGCTTCTATCCCCGTCAGTTCTGCGGCACTGTTTTTTACGACGAGGGCTGCTTCTTCCCCGACGGCGCGATTTCCTACGAATTGCTCGACGGCAACCTGCAGCCGACGTCCTTCGCCAGCGTCCCCGGTTCGATCAACCTGAGATACAACGTCGATTACCCCGATGAGGCGACGAATGTGGGCGTGACGGTGAATTTCCACAACGTCGTTACCGACGCCATTGTCTATACCTACAATTTCACCGCGTCGAAGCAGGCCGGACAGAACCTCAGCGGCATGCAGGTCGTGCCACTGCCGGCTGGAACGCCGTCGGGCTATCTTCGCGTCGAAGTGATTTTCAATTCGAAAAACAGCTGCGGCAACTATGCCGATTTCGTCGCGCCATCGTCCACGCTGCTGCTGCTGCCCCCGGGCGCGGTGATGTGCATCGTCTGGCCGGGTGACACCGACAACAACGGCATCGTGAATTATTCCGACCGCCGCTCCCTCAACGAGTACATGCACGAGGCCAACCTGCGCAGCACCTGGCTCGAGGGTCCGACACGCTTCAGCATCGCCGGTGGTCTTGACTACCTCGAGTGGCGCGGACAGCCCAGTGCGCCGTGGAACACCTCCGACGGATGTTACAAGGACACCGACGGCAACGGCGTGATCAACAACTTCGATTACATCGCCATCAAGCTCAACTGGCTGAAGAACAACACGCCGGTGCCCGACAAGAACCGCGTGGAATTCTCCACCGTGAGCTTCGACATGGACCAGAACTACCCGAATCCCTTCAATCCGACCACCACGATCCGCTACGCGGCCCCCGAGCGCAGCCAGGTACGCCTGGTCGTGACCGACATGCTCGGCCGTGACATCGCCACGCTGGTCGACAACGCCGTTGATGCGGGTCTGCACGCCGCGCAGTTCGACGCGGGCAGCCTGCCCAGCGGCAGCTACATCGCCACCGTGCAGATGACCGGCCTGGAGTCGGGACTCACATTCTCGAAAACTATCAACATGGCGCTCGGAAAATAATCCGACTGACTCATCCGTTGTATTGCGTCCCGCGGGTTTCCCGTGGGACGCTTTTTTTTCCCATTGCAGACGAGAGCGCATCGCAATGCCGCACCTGCAGCTGCCTTGATTCTCTCTCTTTGCCGCTGTATTATTCTTTTTCGAATCATCTTTGAGGATACGTGTATGAAAACGTTGACACGAACGATTGCGCTGCTCGCGCTGCTGACCTGCGGACAGACGGCGGTCGCCCAGCTCAACGGAGCGAAAATCGAGCTGTTTCCGATCTCCGGCGGAGCGAGCGAGGTACGTTTCGGTGCGAAAATGACACCGGTGGCGACCGTGCTGAATATCGAAGCCGTGTCTGTCGCCGTCGCCTATGACATCTCGCTTTTCACGGCGGACGCCAATTCGGTGCAGAACAAGCATTTTGCCCAACACAGTTGGATGGATGCCTCCTCTCCCGAATTCCAGACCGGTACCGCGCCGGGCATCTGCGTGTACGGTGAATACCACCCGAACTTCGGCTCCCAGGCCGTGTTCCGCGGCGCCCCTGCCACGCTGTGCGAATTCGTACTCTATCCGAAATCCTCGAACCCCGGCACGGCTGATTTCACCATCTACGCCAACAACCCCACCACCGCACTGACCTATTACTTCGTCTACCAGGTCTCGGGGCAGCAGAACTTCGACCCGGTTGTCAATATCACCGGGATGTATTATCCGGTCGAGCTGAGCGCCTTCACCGCCACCCAGCAGGGCGCGTCCGTCGCACTGCTGTGGACCACACAGGGTGAGGACGGCAATTTCGGTTTCCATATCGAACGACGTGACCTGACGGCTGCGGATGGCGCGTGGACGGCCATCGGCTTCACCGAGGGCGCGGGCGACACGAAAATCGAACAGCAGTACCTGTTTTTCGACTGGTCCCTGCCGCATGACGGCATGTATGCCTATCGGCTGAAACAGGAGGATTTCGACGGTCGCCTGCATTTCTCCGACGAAGTGCTGGTGCGCTACAGCGGGAATCCACTGCAGTTCGCCCTGCGGCAGAACTATCCGAATCCGGTCTCGCTCTCCGCGGGCAGCGAAACAACCATCGGCTATGACCTTGGGGAACGGAGTCGCGTGCGGCTGACCGTGCATAACCTTCTCGGACAGCAGGTCGCGGTGATCGCCGAGCATGAACTCGACGCCGGCAGTTACAGCGCTTCCTGGCGTCCGTCGGGCGTCCCCGCCGGGATGTACACCGTCACCCTGGCAGCGGAGTCGGCCGAGTCCGGACGCGCGGAGCTGCGGCACATGCGACTGCAGGTGCTCCGATAACCGGACCTCCCACACTGAAATTCCCGAAGCGCAGCGATGCGCTTCTCTTTTTTCCGCCTGACGACCGGACCATCCGCGCACAGACCTGAAAGGACATCCGTGCTGCTGATCGAAATCAAACCCGATACCTGCGACTTCTGCGGCTGCTGCGTGGGCGTCTGTCCCGAAGACGCCATCGAACTGCAGGAGGCAAGCATTTCTATCGTCGAACAGCGCTGCACCAATTGCGCGAAATGCGTGTGGGTCTGTCCCTTCGAAGTGCTGCTCTTCCATAATCCCAACAAAGCGAAGGC
Organism: Bacteroidota bacterium; assembly: GCA_018224415.1. Lineage (GTDB taxonomy): Bacteria > Bacteroidota > Ignavibacteria > SZUA-365 > SZUA-365 > SZUA-365. The sequence goes on from JAGTUZ010000332.1 coordinate 10,520, forward strand.
CCATGAAACCACGGTATGACGTCGTGGTCGTCGGCGCAGGACCGGCCGGATCCACCTGCGCGCGTTACGCCTCGGCGCGCGGTGCATCGGTGCTGCTGTTGGAGAAAGACCGCGATGTCGGCATGCCCGTGCGCTGCGGCGAGGCCGTCAGCAACCGCAGCCTCGAGAAAATCGTCGACATCGACCCGCGCTGGATCGCGGCAACCATCAAGCGCTTCCGTCTGATTTCCCCTTCGGGACACATGATCGAACCCGATCTCGGCGGACACGGGTACGTGCTCGAGCGCCGCATCTTCGACTACGACCTCGCGCGTCTTGCGGCCGAGGCCGGCGTCGACGTCCGGACGAAAAGCTACGTCGACGGCCTGCTTCCTGCCGACGGCGGCGACGTCGTGCGGGCGATGCCCTCCGCGCATGACGCCGCATCGACCGGAGCGTGGAAGGGTGTTTCCCTGCTGTGGAAAGGCGAGCCGCGCACGGTGGAGGCGCGGGTAATCGTGGGCGCCGACGGCGTGGAATCGCGAGTCGGCAAGTGGGCCGGCATCGACACCACCACGCATCTGCGCGACATGGAGACCTGCGCGCAGATGACGCTCACGAAC